>JBKBNW010000038.1:0-14381 GCA_046295115.1 Demequina sp. | reverse complement strand
CGTCCGCCGGCACCGCGGCGTTCCCGCGCCGCTACGCGCCACACGCGCCGGGCCCGCCGCCCCCCCGCGCGCGACGGCCGCGGGTCGCTATCCCCCGCGACCCGCGGCCTTTGCGCTGTCCCCGCACGGAATCTGACAGACAGATTCGCGGGGCGCGCGGCGCGGGCGAGGTCCGCGACGCGAGCGCGCTGACACAATCGGGCACGTGAGTGCTCCGACCCGTCCCGGCGCGCCGCGCTCCGCTCCCCGGAGCCCGCGGCGCACTCCTGACGCGCGCGCGCCCAGGCGTCAAGGGCCGTCGACCGGCTCGGTGCGTCGTCCGCAGACTCGACCAGGGGGACCGTCGGGCCCGGGACGCACGGCGCCCAAGTCCACCCCCGGTCTGGACCCGGCGCGTCCCAAGGGCTCGTGGACGGCGATGCTGACGTGGCGCACCGCAGTGATCCTGCTGGTGGTCGCGCTGGCGATCGCGGTGGTCGCGCCTTCGGTGCGCGCGTACACCGACCAGCAGGCCACGCTCGCCGAGTTGAGGGCCGACGCGGCGGCCGCCCAGGCCGAGGTGGATGCCTTGAACGCCGAGGTCGCACGCTGGGACGACCCCGCCTTCATCGTCGCGCAGGCGCGCGAGCGGCTCGCCTATGTGTTCCCGGGAGAGACCGCGTATCGCGTGGTGGACGCCGAGGCGGTGGACGGACCCGCCGCGGGTTCGCCTGCTGCCGAGCGAGAGCCCGAGGTGGTGGCCGGAGCTCCTTGGTACGACAGGTTGTGGGGCTCCGTCGTGGCGGCCGGCGGCGAGGCCGCGGCCAGCGGAGCGGCGACGGACGGCTCCCCCGGGGCCGGCGACGCGGAGGGCGCCGGCGTGCCCGACGGCGCGGAGGGCGAGCAACTCTCGGACGTAGACTTCGGAGGGTGACTGACACCCCCGCCACCGAGGCCGATCTGACCGTTCTCGCGTCCCAGCTGGGGCGCGAACCGCGTGGAGTAGTGGCGATCGCCGCGCGCTGCGTGTGCGGCAACCCGACCGTGGTCCACACGGCCCCGCGGCTGCCCGACGGGACTCCGTTCCCCACGCAGTACTACCTCACGCACCCCGAGGCGGTCGCCGCCGTGTCGACGCTCGAGGCCCGTGGCGTTATGCGCGACCTCAACGAGCGCCTCGCCGAGGAGCCCGCGCTCGCGCAGCACTACCGGCAGGCGCACGCGGCGTATCTCGCGGACCGCGCGGCGCTGGGGGATGTGCCCGAGATCGACGGCATCTCCGCCGGCGGCATGCCCGACCGCGTGAAGTGCCTGCACGTGCTCGTGGGCCACGCGCTCGCGGCCGGGCCGGGGGTCAACCCGGTAGGCGACGAGGCGGTGGAGATGATCCGCGGCCACTGGCGCCCCGACCGCTGCACGTGCCCCGCCGTGGAAGCAGATCCCGCCGCCGCCATGTCCGGCGACCCCGACGCCTACGTCCAGGAGGCCTGATGCCCCGCGTTGCCGCCATCGATTGCGGGACCAACTCCATCCGACTGCTCATCGCCGACGTCGACCTCGACCGCGGCACCCTCACTGACGTGGTGCGGCGCATGCTGGTGGTGCGGCTCGGCCAGGGGGTGGACCGGACGGGCGAGTTCGCGCCGGAGGCGCTCGAGCGCACCCTGGCCGCGACCGACGACTACGCCGCCGAGTGCCGCGAGCACGGGGTCGAGTCGATCCGGTTCGTGGCGACGTCCGCGACCCGCGACGCGCGCAACCGCGACGAGTTCATCGACGGGGTGCGCGAGCGCCTGGGCGTGGCACCCGAGGTCGTCACGGGCGCGGAGGAGGCGGAGCTGTCGTTCCGCGGCGCGCTGAGCGCGCTCGATGAGTCGCGGCCGGGGCCGTACCTGGTCATCGACCTCGGCGGCGGGTCCACCGAGCTGGTGTTGGGAGACCTCGCCCCCGAGGCGGTGCACTCGATGGACGTGGGCTGCGTGCGGATGACCGAGCGTCACCTGGCGGCGGACCCCCCGACTGCCAACCAGATCGCCGCCGCGCAGGCCGACGTGCGCGCGGCTCTCGATGCCGCGATGGCGCAGGTGCCTCTTGGCGGCGCCCGCACCCTGGTGGGGCTCGCCGGATCGATTACCACCGTCACGGCGCACGCGCTCGGGCTGGACGAGTACCGACGCGAGGCGATCAACGGCGCCGAGATCTCGATCGATGACGCGGCCCGGTCCTGCGAGGCACTGCTCGCCGCCACCCGGGAGGAACGCGCCGCGATGCCGTTCATGCACCCCGGTCGGGTGGACGTGATCGGCGCCGGGGCCTTGGTGTGGCGCGAGGTCATGCTGCGGGTGCGCGACGAGGTGGCGGCTCACGGCGGCACCCTGGAGACCACGGTGACCAGCGAGCACGACATTCTCGACGGGATCGCGTTCTCCGCGGCCGAGCGGCTCTAGCCCTTGCCCCACCGACAGTCCCGAACACTCTGACGGCGCCACCCCGGGCGACGGCCACCATGGGTATCGATCGGGCGGTGGGTCGCCGCGGATTTGTTCGGGACTGTCGGGACGCGAGATGATCTTGCCCACGCCCCCGTAGCCCAATCGGCAGAGGCAGCCGGCTTAAACCCGGTCCAGTGCGGGTTCAAGTCCCGCCGGGGGCACCTCAGCACGCCCGATGCGCGCGCCAGTCACGCCCGCTCGGCGGCCGGGGTGCGGTAGGGGCCGAGCAGGCCGGGTGCGGCGGCGGTGGCGAAGTCGACGGCCTCGGCTGCGTGCAGATCCGGCGCTTGGTAGGTGAACCAGCCGGCAGACGTCATCGCCCCAACCGAGGCGAGCCCGAGCCGGCGCTGCAGCACCGACTGGCGCACCGCGATGGTGCTCACCGCGTCGCGTCGCAGCGCCGTGTGGTGCCTGCTGGTCAGGCCCGAGCGCACCACCAGGTACTCGCCCACCAGCGCGTGTCCGAGGGCGCGGTACGCGATCACGGCCCCCACCAGCGCCAGGGGCCACACGCCGAGCGCGCACCACAGCAGCCAGGCTGGCGCCGCGCCCGACCACACGGGCCACGCCACCAGCGCGAGTGCCCCGGCCCCCGCGAGTGTCGCCCACCACAGCCGCCTGCGCAGTGCCTGAGAGGGGTGCGGTCGCAACGGCTGGCGCAGGGGATCGGGGTCTCCGAGCACCTCTGCCGACACCAGACGCGCAACCGACAGCGGCCCGCGGGGCACCAGCGCGGAGGGCTGGGCGCTGCTCCACAGGCCCAGCCCGGTGGTGACGACGTTGGTGTCCGCCATGGCCATCCAGCGCCACAGCAACGGCTCGCTGATGGTGAGCCCGCGCACCCGTGACTCGTCCCGAGTGACCTCCCGGGTGCTGAGCAGCCCCCTGCGGGTCCGCAGGTGGCTCCCGCCGGCGCTGCGGGTGCGGGCGAGTTCAAACTTCCAGTAGCCGGTGACGAATGCCGCTGCCATACCAGTAGCGCCGATAACGCCGACCACGACCAATGCGATGAGTGTCGCGGCGAGCCATCCCCTCCCGTCGGGGTTGAGCGTGTTCCATACCCACGGCGCGGGATCGACTCCGAACATCGTGAGAAACCAGTAGCCGCCCCACAGCAACCCGACTGCGAAAAGGTAAGACGAGAGGGTCACCATGTTGTACGGGACCCACCTCCACTGCAGCGTCGCGATGACCTGGGTGTCTTCGTCGGGCGCAGCATCGCCGCCAGGCCCATCGCCATCTGACGCCACCGGCGAGCTGCGCAGCAGGCGATCCTGGAGTTGCGTGGCGTCGGCGACGGCGAGCGCGTCCAGCAGGAAGGCCGACTCCCCGGCGGTGTTCTGCTGGCCAGCGCCAATCGACACGACCCGCAGCCCGGCGATGCGGTGCAGGAGCCTCGCGGAGGTGTCGACACTGCGGATGCGGTCCCTCCGCACGGAGCGGTAGCGGCGCGTCACGATCCCGGTGCGCCGCTGCACCTCGTGCTCGGTGACGCGGTACCGAGTGACGGCCCACCGCATCACGTCCGCGACGGCGCCGATGATGCCCCATACGGCGATGAGCACCACCGGCCACAGCGTGCCCCAGCTCGGGTCCACGCCGACCACGAGAATCGCGATGCCGGCGGGGGTCAGCGAGAGCACAGTGCGCAGCAGATCCGCAAGGATCATGCGTGCGCTGAGCCGGCCCCAGGGCTCGTGTGAAGCCTCGAGGTCGTCCCCGGCGACCTGCTCGCTCACGTGGCGTCCCCGGGGGTGATCTCCGCGACCTCGGCGAGTTTCTTGACGGCGGCGTCGGCGGTCGCGCCGTCCAGTCCCGGGACGCTGATCGCACCGTACGAGGACGCGGTGGTGACCCGCAGCGTCGCAAGCCCGAGCATCTGCTCGATCGGGCCGCGCACCGCGTCGACCGTCTGGATGCGCGAGGACGGCGCGACCCTCCACTCCTGCACGATCCACCCCGAGCGCGCATAGGTCGCGTGCTCGCCAATCTCCCATCGATGCACGCGGTAGCGCCACCACGGCTCGACCAGCGTCTTGGCGGCCAGCACGACCGAAAGCAGGGCGATGGGGGCCGCCATCCATGGCCGCGATGCCTCCCACAGCACGGCCACCGCGACGAGGGCCGCGAGCCCCGCGCCCCAGGTCACCAGCGCTCGGATCGTCCACCACCACACGGCGCGTTTCTCGATGGTGTGTCGCGGCGGCCGGAGGTGCACCAGGCGGTCGGACGCAGTGGTCGGGGGCGTTGCTGAGGACATGGGCCGAGCCTAAGGGGCGCGGGCATCGTGCGCGGGAAGGATTCGGTCGCCCCAATACCCGCGGGTATGATGAATCGGACCCAATCGAGGAGGACCTTGTGGCCAGCCCCGCCTTCAGCTCCAACAGCGCATTCAAGCCTGGAGCCACGTACACCGAGAACGGTCAGCCCGTCTCGGCAGCCGACTTGCAGCACCAGTTCGACCAGCCCTCTGCAGGCCCCATCGACACCGGCCGCATGAGCTACGAGGGTGTGATCTCGAAGACGGCCGGCATGGTGATCCTCGCCGGCCTGCTCGCGATCCCCGGGTACATGTTCCCGAACCTGGCACTCACGATCGGCGCGGCCGTCGTCGGCTTCGTGCTGAGCCTGGTGCTGATCTTCAAGAAGGTCACGCCGCCGGCGCTCGCGATCGCCTACGCCGCGGTCGAGGGCTACTTCCTGGGCGGCATCACGTCGTTCATCGAGACGTCCCAGAACGTGCCAGGCGCAGGCCTCCAGGCCCTTCTCGCGACCGCGTGCACCTTCGCCGTGTGCCTGTGGCTGTACCACTCGGGCCGCGTGCGCTACACGCCCAAGCTGCAGAAGTTCCTGATGATCGGCGGCATCTCCTACATCCTGTTCTCGCTGGTCAACGTCGGCCTCATGGTCTTTGGCGGCACGGACTCGGCATGGGGCCTTCGCACCCAGGTCGAGGTGTTTGGGATCCCGCTCGGCATCCTGGTGGGTGCCTTCGCAGTCATCCTCGGCTGCATCTCGCTGATCGGCGACTTCGACTTCATCGAGAACGGCGTCAAGAACGGCCTGCCGGCCCACTTTGATTGGAAGGCAGCCTTCGGCATCGTCCTGACGCTGGTGTGGCTGTACATCGAGTTCCTGCGCATCATCGCGATCCTGCAGGGACGCGACTAGCGTTCCCCATACGGCCGATGCGGTGACCGCCGCATCGGCCGTCGGCGCGCCGGGCTAGCCGGCGCCGGTCAGCGCACGGAGGCGCCATGGCATTGTTCGACCTGCCCCGGGAGGAGCTCGAGTCCTACCGACCCGAGATTCGCGAGCCCGCAGACTTCGACGAGTTCTGGGCAAACACCATCACGCAGGCGCGCGCTCACGAGACGAGCGTGACGCTCACTCCGGGGCCGATCACGCTCGGGACCCTCGACGTCCAGGATGTGACATACCCGGGCTTTGGTGGCCACCCCATCAAGGGCTGGTACTCACGGCCCAAGGGCGTCGACGGCCCGCTGCCGTGCGTGGTCGAGGTGTGCGGCTACGGCGGCGGCCGCGGGCTCGCCATCGAGCGCACGCTGTGGGCGGCAGCCGGCTACGCGTACTTCTACATGGACACGCGCGGCCAGGGCGCGGGCTGGGGCAATGGCGGGGACACCGCAGACCCGGTGGGGTCGACGCCCGCGACGCCGGGGTTCATGACGCGCGGCATCACCGACCCGGCGGAGTACTACTACCGCCGCGTCTACACCGACGCGGTGCGCGCCGTCGACGCGGCCCGCAGCCTCCCGGGCGTTGACTCCGAGCGGGTCGTCTTTGCCGGCGGCTCTCAGGGCGGCGGCATCGCGCTGGGAGTGGCGGGGCTGGTGCCCGACCTCGCCGGCGTGCTCGCGGACGTGCCGTTCCTGTGCCACTTCGAGCGCTCGCTCGATCTCTCGCCCGAGTTCCCGTACGGGGAGGTCGTCAAGTACCTGTCGGTCTTCCGCGGTCAACGCGAACGGGTGCTCGACACCCTGTCGTACTTTGACGGCGTGAACCACGCCAAGCGCGCCCAGGCACCCACCCTGATGTCGGTCGCGCTCATGGACATGGTGTGCCCTCCATCTACCGGGTACGCGGCGTTCAACTGGTACGGCGACCGCTCCGCGCCAGGGGTGCGCAAGGAGATCGAGGTCTACCCGTACAACGGCCACGAGGGCGGTCAGGCCCACCAGACCACGCGTCAGCTGGAGTTTGTGCAGTCGCTGTTCGGCTGACACCGCACATAGCGAGCGGGGGGCGGGGGGGGGGGGGGGGAGGGCGGGGGCGGGGGGGGGGGGGTGGGGGGCGTGGGGGGGGGCGTCCCCCCCCCCCCCCCGCGGGCGGCGGGCGCCGGGCCCCCCGCCCCCCCCCCCGCTCGCTATGTCGGGACGTCAGGCGGGGGAGTAACCCACCTGACAGAACCCGTGGTTGCAGTAGCCCCCGGGGTTCTTGTGCAAGTACCCCTGGTGGTAGTCCTCGGCGTAGTAGAAGCGGCCGTCGCCGGCCTGGTTGTCGCGGGTGATCTGCGTGGTGATCGGGTCGTAGCCCTTGTCGCGCAGCAGCGCCTCGTAGCGGTCGCGCGAGGCTTCGGCGGCGGCTACTTGCGCATCGGTGGTGGCGAAGATGGCGCTGCGGTACTGCGTACCCACGTCGTTGCCCTGGCGGTTCAGTGTGGTGGGGTCGTGGTTCTCCCAGAACGCCGCGAACAGGGTGTCGAGCGTGACCGCGGCCGGGTCGTAGACCACCTGCACGGCCTCGGCGTGGCCGGTGCGCGCGGTGCACGTCTCCTCGTACGACGGATTCGGCGTCCAGCCGCCCATGTAACCGGCGGCCGTGGAGTACACCCCTGGGATCTGCCAGAACACCCGCTCGGTACCCCAGAAGCAGCCCATCGCGAGGTAGATGACCTCGTGTCCCTCAGGCCAAGGCCCCATGAGCGGCGTGCCGAGGACGATGTGGCGGTCAGTCACCTCAACGGGGGTATCGCGGCCGGGCAGCGCCTCGTCCTTGGTGATCATGCTGGTCTTCGAACGTCCGAGCATCGGTAGCTCCTCTCCGAGCAGTGAACGCATGTTGGCACTGGCATGTTCCGCCCGCTGGCGACGCGCGGGATAGGCTCGCGTCATGTCCGAGAATCGCACTGAGAAGCGCCCAACCTCGAGCCTGCTCTACACGAGCGAGGCGTCGGTGCTCGACAAGGTCCCGGTCACCCTGAGAGTAGCCGCCGCGTGGTCCTGGCGCGCGATCGTCGTCGGGATCATCATCGTCGCCGGGGTGTGGGCGTTCACCAGTCTCACGGCGCTGTTCGTCCCGCTGGTAATCGCGCTCATCATCGCCGCGCCGCTCGAACGGCTCGTCACGTTGATGGAGCGCATCAAGTTCCCGCGCGCGCTCGGCTCGCTGCTCGCGATCGTCATCCTGATCCTTACCGCGGCTGGGCTGGGAACGCTCGCCTCGACGGCGTTCATGTCCGAGTTCGACGATCTCCGCGACGCCGCAGTCGAGGGCTTCGACACCTTCGTCGACTGGCTGGTGACTGGGCCGATCGGCGTGAACCAGACCCAGGTCGATGAACTCGTGGAGACCGCGCAGTCGTTCTTCGAGGACAACGCCCAGGGCCTGGCCTCGGGCGCGCTGTCGGTGGGCACCGCGATCGGCACGATCGTCGCAGGCATCATCATCGCGCTTGTCGCGCTGTTCTTCTTCATGCGCGACGGACGCCAGATCTGGCACTGGACTGCCGGCCTGGTCCCCGACGAGGCGGTCGTGCGGGTGGAGAGCGCGGGCATGCACGCGTGGGTCACGCTGCGCCGCTACACGCAGACCACCGTCGTCGTGGCGCTCGCCGACGCCGTGGGAATCGGCCTCGCGGCCTGGCTGCTGGGCGTGCCGCTCGCGTTGCCCATCGGCATCCTCGTGTTCCTGTTCTCGTTCGTGCCCCTCATCGGCGCGACCCTGTCGGGCATCATCGCGTCGTTGGTGGCGCTGGTGGACGGCGGCTGGAGCACGGCGCTGTGGATGCTGGCTGCGGTGCTGATCGTGCAGCAGATCGAGGGCAACGTGCTGTACCCGTGGCTGTTCGGCAAGGCGGCGTCGATTCACCCGCTCGCCGTGCTGCTCACGATCTCTGCGGGCACCCTGACGCTGGGGCTCATCGGCGCGGTGATCGCGGTCCCGGTCGTCTCGACGCTCTACGCCTTCAACCGCGGTCTGCATCGCAAGCCGGACGAGCCAGAGTATGAACGCCCGCCGATATCGACTCAGGTGCCAGTGATCGCCGAGCGTTCCAAAGATGCCGTTCGGCGCGCGCGGGAGGCGGTGACGCACACCGGAGAGATCCGGCTGCGCCGTCACGCCGAGTCCGAGGCTGGCGGACAGGCCCCTGATGAGGGCTCCGAGTCCGAGCCCCGCAGCGGGCAGATTCCCACGCAAGGACCCGAGTCCCGCGACCATTGAACGCGACCGTGAGTGGGGGAGCCGGGCACGCACGCATGGCTCCTGCTGAGGTCATGCGGTGCGGGTACCACGCGGCCGGGCTGTGCGGGTCGTGCACCATCATTGAGACTCCGTACCCTCGGCAGCTCGCTGATAAGCAGGCGCGCGTGGCGGCACTCATCTCGCCGCTGGCACCCGAGGTTTCGTGGCTGCCCGCGGTGGCGAGCAGGCAGACCGGTTTTCGCACCAAGGCGAAGATGGTGGTGGCCGGCACCGTGGACGCGCCCACCGTCGGCATCCTGGATGCCCACGGCGACGGCCAGGACCTACGCCAGTGCCCGTTGTACCCGCCCGCGCTCGCGACGGCGTTCCCTCATCTCGCGACGTTCATCACCCGCGCCCGCCTCGAGCCGTACTCCGTGCCGCACCGGCGTGGGGAACTCAAGCACGTGCTGGTCACGCTCGCCCCGAACGGCGAGCTGATGGTGCGCTGGGTGTTGAGGTCGACGGAGGCGCTCGCGCGCATCCGTAAGCACCTGCCGTGGCTGCGCGAGGTGTTGCCGCAGCTGACCGTGGCGTCGATCAACGTCCAGCCGGAGCACAAGGCGGTGCTCGAGGGAGAGACGGAGATCGTGCTCACCGAGCGCGAGACGCTCACCATGTCTGTCAACGGCATTGACCTCCACCTCCGCCCGCAGAGCTTCTTCCAGACCAACACCGAGGTGGCGGCGGCGCTGTACCGCCAGGCGGCCGAGTGGGTGTCCCGGGTGCGGCCAGCCTCGGTGTGGGACCTGTACTGCGGGGTGGGCGGGTTCGCGCTCCACTGTGCGAACGTGGGTGAGGCTGACGTGGGTGGCGCTGCTGCGGCGCGCGCCGTGACCGGCGTCGAAACCAGCGCGCAGGCCGTGGCCAGCGCCAAACGCACCCGCGACGACATGCGCGCGGCGGGGGACGGGGCGATGGAGGGCGTCACATTCGTCGCGGCGGACGCCGTCGGCTGGGCGACGACCCAGGCCGATGCGCCC
Source organism: Demequina sp. (assembly GCA_046295115.1). GTDB lineage: Bacteria > Actinomycetota > Actinomycetes > Actinomycetales > Demequinaceae > Demequina. Next base: position 4,441 of record JBKBNW010000038.1, on the reverse strand, counting down.
CAGGCGGTCGTGGTCAACCCACCCAGGCGCGGCCTGGGTGAGCAGTTATCGCGCTGGCTGGACGGCTCGGGCGCGTCGACGGTTGTCTACTCGAGCTGCAACCCGGACACCCTCGCGCGCGACCTGGCCTGGATGCCGTCGCTGACGGCGGTCGAGGCGCGGGTGTTCGACATGTTCCCCCACACGCGTCACGGCGAGGTGGCGGTGCTGCTCGGGCGACGCTGACTTCTTGTCCGGCACTCACTGAACCTGAGGACGCTCAGGCGCGCGGACGGAGAGGGAGTCAGGGGGTGAAGGGCTCGACCGCGATGACCTTGACGGCGATCTCGCTGCCGTTCGGGGCCTCGTAGCTGGCCTCGTCGCCGGGCTTCAGGCCGATCAGCGAGGCGCCCAGCGGCGACTGCGCGCTGAAGACCTGGATGTCGGTGCCGCCCGCAACCTCGCGTGAGCCGACGAGGAACTTCATCTCGCGACCGGCGACCTCGGCGGTGACGACGGTGCCGGAGGACACCTCGGCTGCGCCGGAAGACTCGCCCACGGTCGCGGTCTCGAGGATGCGGCGCAGCTGGTCGATGCGCGCCTCTTGCTTGCCCTGCTCCTCGCGCGCGGCGTGATAGCCGCCATTTTCCTTGAGGTCGCCTTCTTGGCGACGCTCGTCGATCTCCTTGGCGATGGCCGAGCGGCCTTCGCCCACGAGGTGGTTGTACTCGGCCTGCAGACGGTCGTATGCCTCCTGTGTCAGCCAGGTGCCGGTCGTCTCAGTCACGGGTGCCTCCTTCGGAACAGAATGGGTCAGCCTATCAAGCCCGCGACCAGGGATGAAACTGCGTGCGGCGGCCGCTGGCGAGGCGGGCTACTGGGGCGCGCACCCGCGGACGATCGCGGAGTTGCTCTCCTCGACGGTGGGGATCGACAGGGTAAAGCGCTGTTCGTCGCCGTCGGCGGGGTCCACGCCGACCTCCGCCACCCCCACCTCTGCGTACTGGATGTTCATCGCGTGCACATAACAGGTGACGGGTGCGTCGGTGTAGAGGTAGACCTCAAAGGTGACCTCGGTCTCGGTGGGCGAGATCACCGCGAAGCCCACGTCCTGCCAGCGCGCGGGCTGTGAAGCGATGTCCAGCGCGAACCACGCCGTGATCGCAGTGAGGATCGCGAGCCCGATGGCCACCAGCGCCCACTTGCCGCGGGTGAGTTGAGGGCGCGCGCCACTGCCCTCGTCGGCGCGGTCGTGGGGTTCGGCGGTGGGAGTGCTCATGATGAGGCAGGATAGTTCACTGAGGAAAGGGAGTGGACGTGGCGGACTTCACCGGCGGCCCAGGATTGCTGGCTTTCATTGCAACATTCTCCATGGTGCTGGCGGCGGTGTTGCTGTTCCGGTCGCTCGGCAAGCACCTGCGAAAGGTACGCACGCACCCGCCAGAGGTCGCCACGACCCTGCGTGAAGGCGACTCCGGCGCTCCCCAACGGCCGCCGGCGGACCTTCCCCCGACCCTCGACGATGACGGGACGCCGCCGCGTCCTTGAGCACGCATCGGCGCTAGGCCGTGGTTGTGGTGTTGAAAATCACCACAGCAATAGCGATGTAGTGGCACGTGAAGCCAGCGATCGTGAGCGCGTGGAAGATCTCGTGAAAGCCAAAGTACCGCTCCGATCCTCGCGGCCACTTGGTGCCGTAAATGACGGCGCCCACCGTGTACGACAAGCCACCGGCGATGATCAGTCCCACTACCGTGGCCCCGCCGGCGGTGAAGAACGGGCCGATGAACCCCACGGCAACCCAGCCGAGCCCTAGGTACAGCGGCACGTACGCCCACCGGGGGGCGCCCAGCCAGAACACTCGCAGCAGCGTCCCGATGACCGCGCCGGACCACACGGCGGTCAGCACCACCGTGCGCGTGGTGCCGTCGAGCAGCAGCACGGTCAGGGGAGTGTAGGTGCCCGCGATGATGAGGAAGATGTTCGCGTGATCCATGCGCCGCAGCACGGCGAGTGGGCGCGGTGCCCAGTTGCCGCGGTGGTACACGGCGGACGTCCCGAACAGCATCACTGCGGTCAAGGTGAAGATCGCGGTCGACACGCGACCGGCCATGGTGGGAGCGAACACCACGAGCGCCATTCCGGCGATAAGGGCCAGAGGAGCGGCTCCCAGGTGGAGCCAGCCGCGTAGCAGCGGTTTGCCCGGCACGGGCAGGTTTTCGGACATGAACCTACGATACCGTAGGTTACGGTGTTGCTTAGCGGTGAGAGTACGGTAGGCCCACACAGTGTTTCCGCTGGAAGGAGACGGATGGGCCTGCGCAGTCTGCTCTACGGACCGTACGAGCGGCAGTTGTCGCGCACGCTCCGAGAACAGGGAAACCCGCCCCGTCATATCGGCGTGATTCTGGATGGCAACCGGCGTTGGGCCCGCCAGTCAGGCGCTCCAACGGTGCATGGCCACCAGCGCGGCGCGGACAAGATCTCCGAGGTGCTGGGCTGGTCGGAAGACGCCGGCGTCGAGGTGGTGACGCTGTGGATGCTCTCGACCGACAACCTCGAACGCGAATCCGCCGAACTTGATGCGTTGCTCGAGATCATCTGTTGCACGGTCGAGCAACTCGCGGCCGACGGGCGCTGGTGCCTGCAGCACGTGGGATCGACCGACATGTTGCCCGACCACGCCGCCCAGCGCATCGCGGCGGCAGTCGCGCAGTGTTCCGACGTGACGGGCCTTCACGTCAACGTCGCGGTGGGATACGGGGGCAGGCACGAGATCGCCGATGCGGTCCGGTCGATCCTGCGCTCCGGGGTGGACTCAGGGCAGTCGCTCGAAGAAGTGGCCGAGTCGTTCGCCGTCGAACACATCGCCGAGCACCTCTACACCAAGGGCCAGCCCGACCCGGACCTCGTGATCCGCACGTCCGGCGAGCAGCGGCTGTCCGGATTCTTGATGTGGCAGTCTGCGCACTCCGAGTTCTACTTCTGCGATGCGTACTGGCCGGACTTTCGCCGCGTTGACTTTCTGCGCGCGCTGCGGGCCTTCTCGCAGCGCGAGCGCAGGCACGGCCGCTAAGCGCCTTCCTTCCTCACGTACGGCCTTGCGTGCGTACGTGAGGACGGCCGATGCCCGCGCTCGGCACGTACCTTCCCTAGCTGCGTGCGTGGGGACGGGCGGACAGGCCCCAGATGACGGACTCGTGACGTGCGGCGTGTCGCTCCCCGACATGCGGGCCCAGGCGTAGCGTCAGCCACGTGGGAAGCGCACTACGCCGAACCGACCCGGTTCCGGCCTGAACCGAACGCCAACGGGCGTTTGGCGCCCCGCGGCTCGATACGCGGGGAGCCTCTGTGACGATCACTCAGCCCGACACCACACCCTCCACCAACGCCGCCACGGCGACCGAGTTGCGCACTTTCGTGCTGGACACCTCGGTGCTGCTGTCCGACCCGCGAGCCCTCAAGCGGTTTGCGGAGCATGCGGTGGTGCTGCCGGTGGTGGTCATCACCGAGCTCGAGGCCAAGCGTCACCACCCCGAACTGGGGTACTTTGCCCGCTCGGCGCTGCGCATGCTCGACGAGCTGCGCATCCTGCACGGCAAGCTGGACCAGCCGGTCCCCGCGAATGAGGTCGGCGGCACCGTCCGCGTCGAGCTCAACCACACCGATCAGAATGTGCTGCCCAGCGGGTTCCGGCTGGGCGACAACGACACCCGGATCCTCGCCGTGGCCGCCCACCTGAAGGCCGAGGGCCTCGCCGTCACCGTCGTCTCAAAGGACCTGCCGATGCGCGTGAAGGCCTCGGCGCTCGGCATCGAGGCGGAGGAGTACAAGGCCGAACTCGCTGTCGATTCCGGCTGGACCGGTATGCGGGAGATCCAACTCACCGACGAGCAGATGTCCGCGCTGTATGACGCGGAGGTGCTGGCGGCTCCACCCGCCGAGCACTGCGGCGAGGACCTCCCCGGCCTGCCGGTGCACACGGGCCTGGTGATCCACTCGGGGCGCGGCGGAGCGCTGGGCCGGGTGACCAGCGACGGCTCGATCCGGCTGGTGCGAGGAGATCAGGAGGTGTTCGGCGTCCACGGCCGCAGCGCCGAGCAGCGCATCGCGATCGACCTGCTGCTCGACGAGTCCGTGGGAATCGTGTCGATGGGCGGCCGCGCCGGCACCGGCAAGAGCGCGCTCGCACTGTGCGCGGGACTTGAGGCCGTGATGGAGCGCCGCCAGCACAAGAAGATCATGGTGTTCCGGCCGCTGTACGCGGTGGGCGGCCAGGACCTGGGCTACCTGCCGGGTTCCGAGGCCGAGAAGATGAACCCCTGGGCGCAGGCCGTGTTCGACACCCTGGGGGCGATGGTGAGCACCGAGGTGGTCGAGGAGGTCATCGCGCGCGGCATGCTCGAAGTGCTGCCGCTCACACACATCCGCGGCCGCAGCCTCCACGACGCGTTCGTGATCG
>JBKBNW010000037.1:0-14466 GCA_046295115.1 Demequina sp. | reverse complement strand
GTACGCGCATTCCCCGCTGCAAGGGCGTATCTCGCACTGTTCAAGAGCCAGACGGGCTCGTGCGAGGGAAGGATTCTTACGTGACAGACACCACCGTGGCCAGCCCCGATCAGGGTGCGGCCCTCAGCGCCATGAAGCTCCCTCAGTTGCAGGCGCTCGCCTCCGAGCTCGGAGTATCAGGCGTCAAGAAGATGCGAAAGAGCGATCTCGTGGAGGCCATCAGCAACGGCGGAGTCGTGCCCCCCAAGGCCGACGCCCCCGCCGCCCCCGCACGCAACTCCCGCCGCGTGGACGACAGCACTCAGCCGCGGAAGTCCCAGCAGGGCGACGCTGCCTCGGCAGCAGCCGACAAGAGCGACAGCTCGCAGGAAGGCAGCGCGCCGAAGGCCGACGCTCAGCAGTCCGGCGGCGAGCAGTCGTCCGGTCAGCAGTCGTCCGGCCAGCAGTCGTCCGGTCAGCAGTCGTCCGGTCAGCGCAGCGATGACGGCGGTCAGCGCCGCAACCGCGGCGACCGCGCGTCTAAGGGCGAAAGCGACGCGGAGCGCGACGAGCGCGCCCGTCGCGCCGCAGAGGCCGTGCAGGCCGCGGGCAATGTGCGTTCCGAGGGCGATTCGTCCAAGTCCGAGGGCCGCGGCAACCGCAGCCGCAACAACGAGGATCGCAACACCAGCGAGCGCGGGAACGACAACCGCAACACCAGCGAGCGCGGCAACGACAACCGCAACACCAGCGACCGTGGCAACGACAACCGCAACAACGATGACGACGATGAGCGCGGCGGTCGCCGCCGCCGTGGCCGTGGCCGTGGGCGGAGCCGCAACGAGCGCCCCGAGCGCGCTGCCAGCAACAACGAGCCCCAGGGCCGTTTCGATGAGGACGACGCCCGCGACGACGAAGAGCTGAGCCCCGTCGGCGGCATCGTCGACGTGCTCGACAACTACGCGTTCATCCGCACCACCGGTTACCTGGCCGGCAAGTCGGACGTGTACGTGTCGATGAACCAGATCCGCAAGTACGGCCTGCGCAAGGGCGATGCCATGACCGGCACCGTCCGCCCGCCCCGCCCGGGCGAGCGTGGCCAGCGCCAGAAGTTCAACGCGCTTGCGACCGTGGACACGGTCAACGGGGTGAGCCCCGAGGAAGCCAAGACTCGCAAGGAGTTCGGCGACCTCACGCCGCTGTACCCGCAGGAGCGCCTGCACCTTGAGACCGAGACGCGCAACCTCACCAACCGGGTGATCGACATCGTCGCGCCCATCGGTAAGGGCCAGCGTGGCCTCATCGTGTCGCCGCCCAAGGCCGGCAAGACGCTCGTGATGCAGTCGATCGCGAACGCGATCAGCGCGAACAACCCCGAGGTCCACCTGATGGTGGTGCTGGTGGACGAGCGTCCTGAGGAGGTCACCGACTTCCAGCGTTCCGTCAAGGGAGAGGTCATCGCCTCGACGTTCGACCGTCCCGCTCTGGACCACACGCAGGTCGCGGAACTCGCGATCGAGCGCGCCAAGCGCCTGGTCGAGCTGGGTCAGGACGTCGTGGTGCTGCTGGACGGCATCACCCGCCTGGGCCGCGCCTACAACCTGGCCGCACCCGCATCGGGCCGCATCCTCTCCGGTGGTGTGGACAGCGCCGCGCTGTACCCGCCCAAGAAGTTCTTTGGCGCCGCGCGCAACATCGAGCACGGCGGGTCGCTGACCATCCTGGCGACAGCCCTCGTGGACACCGGCTCCAAGATGGACGAGGTGATCTTCGAGGAGTTCAAGGGCACCGGCAACATGGAGCTGCGCCTGTCGCGTCACCTCGCCGACCGCCGCATCTTCCCGGCCGTGGACGTCAACTCGTCCGGCACGCGCCGCGAAGAGATCCTGGTCTCGACCGAGGAACTCAAGGTGATGTGGAAGCTGCGCCGCGTGCTCTCGGCTCTCGAGCCGGTTGCTGCGACGGAGCTGCTCCTGGGCAAGCTCAAGGAGAACAAGACCAATGCGGAGTTCATGATGCAAGTCGCCAAGACCACGCCTGGCAAGGACGACGACGGCTTCGTCAAGTAGCCGCTCTCACAAGCAGCAGGCCCCGGGCCGCCGTCAGGCGGGCCGGGGCCTGCTGCGTTCCGGCCCGCGTCCCTTTGCGCGCTGGAGGGACATGAGTGCAGGATTCGCGCCAGATCCTGCACTCATGTCCCTGCAGGATGCTCAGTGGGTGCCGGGACGCGAGAGGCGCCCCGCGATGATCGCTAGGAGACGTTGGCGGCTCCTGTCGGGGTGCCGAACGATGTCGTCCCACCCAAAGCGCACCACCACGTAGCCCGCCGCCGTCAGGTCGTTCTGTCTATCGCGGTCGTCGTTGCGCGCCTCGCGGGTGGAGTGAAAGCGATCGCCATCTAGCTCGACCACGACCTTGGCCGCGCGGTGCAGCATGTCCACTGTTGCGCGCCGCGAGCCCAGTCTGAGCTTGGCCTGCCATTCGAACTCGCGAAAGCGCGCATCGGCGAAAGCCTCGTGCTTTGCGCGCACCTCGAGGGGAGTGGTCGCGCCCTCCGCGAACCACCCGAGCACTCGCTCCAACTCGCGACGGCCGGCTACACGTGGGCACTGCTCTAGTTCGCGCGCGAGTGCTTGCCACGTACAGACCCGCGCCCACAATGCCTCGTAGACGACGTTGCGGCGCTCAGCCGGCGTCGCGTACCGCCATGCGTCGAGAAGTGCTCGCTCGGGGACCGTGCAGGCGACGCCATTCGGAAGGCTGCGCGCGCGCATCGGCGCTCCTTGGCGGCACTGGACCCAGGTGGGAACACGAGGGCGAAAGCCATCGACCACACGGAGATCGGCCAGCGGGGGAACGGAGAGCGATTTCGAATACAGGTGCAAAGCAAGTGGCCCGGTGACGAGCCCGGCGGGGTGCCAGAGGTTTAAGGCTTCTCCACGCACTACCGCGGACGTTCGATGAGCGGTGCCGCAGTACACCCCGGGCAGTATGCGGCTCGCGGTGCCGTCCGCCAATCCGCGTTCGAGCGAGGTCCGGGTCCAGCGCTTGAGAATGTCCGTTCGGCTGAACGCGTGGACGTTGGCGGCGAGGAACGTTGAAAGGTCGTCATCGAGTCGCTCGAGGCCCGGGATCGGTCGCATGCGGGCATTGGAGCACCGGTGCGGTCGCGCGGGAAGCGGTCAGGTGATCACCTGTGGATACTCCAAGCGCGCTGGAGGGACATGGACGCCGAATCGCGGCCGGATCCTGCACTCATGTCCCTCCAGCGCGGGGGAAGAGGGCGCGGGGCGACGGGTAGCGAGCAAGCGGCCGATGCTCGGGCCAGGGGCGGCGCGCTACGCCCAGGGCGGACACCCACCGGGTGGCCCCGCACGCACGAACGTGGCAGAATAGACCGCTGGCCGTCCGGTTCACCGACCGCGAAGTACGCGTGAAGACCCGGAGGCACCTTAAAGGGAGATTCATGAAGAAGGACATCCACCCCGAGTACGTGGCCACCACTGTCACGTGCACCTGCGGATCCACGTTCGAGACCAACTCCACCGTGAAGTCCGGCGCGATCAGCGTCGAGGTCTGCTCGGCGTGCCACCCGTTCTACACCGGTAAGCAGAAGATTCTCGACACCGGCGGCCGCGTGGCCCGCTTCGAGAAGCGCTACGGGAACAAGAACTAGCAGCTACCAGCCTCACGACGACGTGGCCGAAGCCTTCGCTGCCGTCCTGCCTCTGCTGGACGAGTACGCCGACATCGAGCACCAGCTCTCGCAACCTGACGTCCACGCGGACGCCGGTCGCGCGCGCAAGCTTGGGCGTCGCTTTGCGGAACTCGGCCGCGTCGTCGCCGCGCATCACGCCTGGGAGGCCGCGCAAGAGGACCTCGAAGCGGCGCGCGGCATGGCCGATGCGGACCCCGAGTTCGCGGCCGAGGTGCCCGCCCTCGAGCAGGTAGCAGAAGACGCTACGGAGAAGCTCCGGCGCATCCTGATTCCGCGCGACCCCGACGACTCCCGCGACGTGATCCTCGAGATCAAGTCCGGCGAGGGCGGCGAGGAGTCCGCGCTGTTCGCGGGCGACCTGCTGAAGATGTACCTCAAGTTCGCGGAGTCCCGCGGCTGGCAGGCCGAGGTGCTCGAGGCCACGCCCACCGACATGGGTGGCTTCAAGGACATCTCGGTCGCCATCAAGACCAAGGGTGCCGTAGATCCCGAGAACGGAGTGTGGGCGCACCTCAAGTACGAGGGCGGCGTCCACCGCGTGCAGCGCGTGCCCGCCACCGAGTCGCAGGGTCGCATCCACACCTCCGCCGCGGGCGTGCTCGTGTACCCAGAGGTCGAGACGGTCGAAGAGGTGGAGATCGACATGAATGACGTGCGCGTCGACGTGTACCGCTCCTCGGGACCTGGAGGCCAGTCGGTGAACACCACTGACTCCGCCGTCCGCCTCACGCACGAGCCCACGGGCATCGTGGTCAGCTGCCAGAACGAGAAGAGCCAGCTCCAGAACAAGGAGTCCGCGATGCGGATTCTGCGCGCGCGCATTCTCGCTGCGCAGAAGGAGGCGGCCGATGCGGAGGCTCAGGACATCCGCAAGTCTCAGGTCCGCACCGTCGACCGTTCGGAGCGCATCCGCACGTACAACTACCCCGAGAACCGCATCGCGGATCACCGCACGGGGTACAAGGCCTACAACCTCGATTCGGTGCTATCCGGCGAGCTGGGCCCCGTGGTGCAGTCCGCGATCGACGCCGACGAGGCCGCCCGACTGGAAGCGCACGGTTCCTGATGCCCAGTGTTGGCGCGCGCCTGCGCGGAATCGCAGCACGCCTGGCCGATGCCGGGGTGCCTTCGCCTGAGGCCGATGCGGTCGCGCTGATCGCGCACACGTTCGGCTGGTCGCGGGGAGAGGTTCGCACCGCCGCCGCCCGTGACGACCACTGGCCCGAGCACCCGCTCGACTTCGACCTCCTCGAGGCACGCGTGGAGCGGCGCATGGCCCGTGAGCCCCTGCAGCACATCACCGGCATCGCGTACTTCCGCGACCTCGAGCTCCAGGTGGGCGACGGAGTGTTCATCCCGCGCCCGGAGACCGAGACCGTGGCGCAGGCCGCCATCGACGCCGCGCGTGCCGCGAAGCCGGGCCGCGACGGCCGGGTGAAGGTCACCGACCTGTGCGCCGGCTCCGGTGCGATCGGGCTCGCCGTCGCGAGCGAGGTGGACAACGCGGAGGTGACGATGCTCGAGGCGAGCGAAGGTGCGCTCGTCTACCTGCGCCTGAACTCCCGGTTCATGCCGGCGGACGTCCGCCCGCGAGTACGCACCGTGCTCGGAGACGCGCGCCGCTGCCTGCACCTGTTCGACGGGTGCGCCGACATCGTCGTGTCCAACCCGCCCTACATCCCGCCGGACGGGGTGCCGCGTGACCCCGAGGTGCGCGACTACGATCCGCCGGAGGCTCTCTACGGCATGGGCGCCGATGGCCTGGACCTACCGCGCGCCATCATCGACGAGGCCGCGCGCCTGCTCCGCATCGGCGGCACGCTCATCATGGAGCACGGCGACGACCAAGGCCCCGCACTGCGGGCCTTCGTCCAGCGCTCTGAGTTCTGGGCCGACGCGCGCACGGAGCAGGACCTGAATGGGCGCGACCGCATGCTCATCGCCACCCGTGTGGGCGTCTGACACACTTGACCCCGTGATCTACCCCTGCTTTGACCCCGCCACCTGGGGACCGAGCCTGGACGCCGCCGTTGACGCGGTGCAGCGCGGCGCGGTCGTCGTACTGCCCACAGATACCGTCTACGGCGTGGGGGCCGATGCGTTCCAGCCCGCCGCGGTTGCGGGCGTGCTTGCGGCGAAGGGCCGCGGTCGCCAGATGCCCCCGCCCGTGCTGATCCCCGACGTGCGCACGGTCGACGGGCTCGCGCGCGACGTCCCCGCCTCCGCCCGCGCGCTCATGGAGGAGTTGTGGCCGGGCGCCCTCACCGTGATCGTGCACGCGCAACTGTCGCTGGCATGGGACTTGGGGGACACACACGGCACCGTCGCTCTGCGGCAGCCGGATCACGGTGCCGCGCTCGCGCTGCTGCGGCGCACCGGGCCGCTCGCGGTCACGAGCGCGAACCTCACCGGCCAGCCCGCGGCCACCACCGCCGCAGGTGCGCGCGCGCAACTCGGTGACGCGGTCGCGGTCTACCTTGACGGCGGCGACAGCCCACTCGGCACGGCCTCCACGATCATCGACGCGACAGACCCCGCCGGGCTCCGCGTGGTACGCGACGGGGGAGTGTCCCGGCAGCGCTTGATCGAAATCGCGGGTGAGGGAGCGTTCGCCCCCGAGCAGCCGGCGGAAGGCGAGCCTGCAGGGTGAAGGTCTATCTCACCTTGATGGTGATCGCCGCGATCGTCGCGTATGCGGCGACTCCCGCGATGCGGCACCTGGCGTTCAGGGTCGGGGCCGTCACCGCGGTGCGGGAGCGGGACGTGCACGCCACCCCGACGGCCCGGCTCGGCGGTCTCGCGATCTTGCTGGGGCTCGCCGCCGGAATCGTGATTGCCCAGAACATCCCGTTCCTGCAGCCCGTCTTCGAGGCCTCCCACGCGGCGTGGGGCGTGCTCGCGGGGGCGGCGCTCGTGTGCGCCCTGGGGATGGCCGACGACATCTGGGACCTCGACTGGATGGCGAAACTCGCCGGTCAGGTGCTCGCGGCCCTGGTCATGGCCTGGAGCGGCGTGCAGCTCGTGACCGTGCCGATCGCAGGGCTCACCATCGGCAGCTCGTACCTGTCCCTCGCGGCCACCGTCATTGTGGTGGTGGTCGCGATGAATGCCGTCAACTTTGTCGATGGGCTCGACGGGCTTGCGGCGGGGATGGTCGCGATCGGCGGCGCCGCGTTCCTCACCTACACGTACGTGCTCGCCAGGTCGGCTTCCCCGGGGGACTACTCCTCGCTCGCGACCCTCATCTTGGCGGTCTTGGTGGGCGCGTGCCTAGGATTCTTGCCGCACAACCTCAACCCTGCGCGCATCTTCATGGGCGACTCGGGTTCGATGGTGTTGGGCCTCACGTTCGCCGCCGCCGCGATCGTGGTGACCGGTCAGATTGACCCCGAGGTGGTATCGGAACGGGAGACCATTCCCGCCTTCATCCCGATCGTGCTCCCCCTCATGGTGATCGCGGTACCGCTGGTGGATATGACGCTGGCCGTCGTGCGCCGGCTCATGAAGGGTCAGTCACCGTTCATGCCCGATGCCCACCACCTCCACCACGTGCTGCTGCGTACCGGCCACTCCCACCGATGGGCCGTGAGCGTGCTGTACCTGTGGACCGCGGTGTTGTCCTTCGGCACGGTGTCCTTGGTGTTCCTTCCCACCAGCGGCGCATTCGTGATCATCGGCACTGCAGTCGTGATCGCGTGCCTGGTCACCTTCTCGCCGCCGCTGCGGCGAGCCCTGTCGCACAGCTGGCGCGCGGTGGGTGAGCGCGCGAAGCCGCTGCAGCGGCTCACCCCGGAGGGGCATCAGCACCCCCACGACGAGCACGCCCACCCCGATGCCGACGCACAAGCCGATGCCGACGCCCAAGCCGCGCTGGAAGGCGAGCCAGCCCGCGCATCGGCCGCCCGCACTGCGGACCGTCAGCGCACCGATCAACAGGCCGAGGCCCCCCGCCCCGGCCCCACGAGGGAGACGTAAGTGAACGAAGAGACCGCTACCTATCGCCGCGCCTTGCGCGCGACCATCATCACCATCGCGGTCCTCGCGATCGTCGCCGTGCCCGTAGGGCTCCTCGTCGCCGGGGGAGCGGGCGTGCTGGCAGCCGAGGCCGGCGTCGCGGTCGCGGCGCTGTCCGGCATCACCACGCAGGCCGCGATGCTGCTGGGGCATCGCCAGGCGCCGCACATGCTGGCGATGTACGTACTCGGCTCGTGGCTGCTGAAGATGATCATCATCGTGGTCGCGCTGTTCGCCCTAGGCACCATCGAGGACTTCCACCGCGGGCTGCTCGCGGGCTTCGCGCTCGCCGGGGTGTTCATGACGCTCGCGATCGACGTGTGGGCGATCCGCGCGTCACGCATTCCTTACGTTGACCCGAGTTCGAAGGACAGTTGAGGATGCGTTAGGATTCTGGGGCATCACGGTCCCGGCGTGCTCGGCGGTCAGCCCGCGCTTGCTTTACGACACCAGGAGATAATTCTGTGGCGAATCTAGCCCTGGGTGCGGCCACGGCGGCCGCGTCCGAGCTTGCTGCCGACGAGTCCGGCTCAGGCAGCGGATTCTTCGGATGGCTGTTCTACTCCGACGGCTTTCACACCCCCACCGTGGGCGAGTTCTTCCCCCCGGCGCTGTTCGGCGATGGCACCATCTTCGAGTTCAACAGGATCATGCTCGCGCGCGTCATTGCCGCCGCCGTCCTGATCCTCATCTTCTGGCTGGTCGCCCGCCGCGCCACCCTGATCCCCACCCGCGGCCAGTCGGTCCTCGAGTTGATCCTCGACTTTGTGCGGGTGCAGATCATCGAGCAGGTGATGAGCCGCGAGAACGCACGCAAGTACGCGCCGTTCCTCACCACGTTGTTCCTGGCGGTCTTCACGTTCAACATCACGGGCGTCATCCCATTCATCAACATGCCCGGTACGGCGCTGATAGGCCTGCCGATCATCATGGCGATCTGGGTGTACGTGATGTACCTGACGCTAGGCATCCGCCAGCACGGATTCGTCGGCTACCTGAAGACCAGCCTGTTCCCCCCGGGGGTCCCCGGCTTCATCTACATCCTGTTGACGCCCATCGAGTTCCTGCAGGTGTTCATCCTGCGGCCGGCGACGCTGGCGTTGCGACTCGCGGCGAACATGATCGCGGGTCACCTGTTGCTGGTGCTGTGCTTCGCGGCGACGCAGTACCTGTTCTTCGAGGCCGCGCTCGCACTCAAGGCGCTGGGCCCGGTGACGTTGGTCGCCGGCCTTGCCTTCACCCTGTTCGAGGTGTTCGTCTCGGGCCTTCAGGCCTACATCTTCGTCATGCTGTCCTCGGTGTACATCACCATGGCTGTCGAGGAAGAGCACTAAACCCATCACGATCTGCGGCGCCGCACAGGCCTCGCTTCAACGGAAGGAAACACAGTGGACACCACCACTTTTGCTGAGGTCACCGGCAACATCGCCATGATCGGTTACGGCCTGGCGACGCTCGGCCCCGGCATCGGTCTGGGCATCCTGATCGGTAAGACCGTCGAGGGCATGGCTCGCCAGCCCGAGGTCGCCGGCCAGCTGCGCGCCACGATGCTGATCGGTGTTGCGTTCGTCGAGGTCATCGCCCTGCTGGGCTTCGTCGCCGGATTCCTCTTCACGTAATGATTGCGGCAGACCTGATCGTTCTCGCGGTGGGCGAAGGCACTGGTGACGAAGTCGCCGGTGTCCAACTGCTCATCCCTGCCGCGTACGACATTCTGTGGTCGGCGGTCGTCTTCCTGATCGTGGTCGCGGTCTTCATGCGGCTCATCCTGCCCAAGTTCCAGAAGGTCCTCGACGAGCGTGCCGAGACGATCGAAGGCGGAATCCTCAAGGCTGAGCAGGCCCAGGCCGAGGCCGCCCTCGCCCTCGAGGAGTACACCGCGCAGCTCACTGAGGCTCGCGCCGAGGCCGCGCGCATCCGCGAGGATGCACGGGCAGAGGCCGGACAGATCGTCGCCGAGACGCGTGAATCGGCCGCCGAAGACGCTCAGCGTCTAGTGCAGACGGCTCACAAGCAGATCGGCGCGGAGCGCCAGCAGGCCATCGTGTCGCTGCGCGGCGAGGTTGGCGCACTTGCGGCCGAGCTCGCGTCGCGCATCGTCGGGGAGTCCCTGGCCGACGACGCACGTCAGCAGCGCATCATCGACTCCTTCCTCGATGACCTCGAGGCGCAGGTCTCGGACAGCAGCAAGGCGAAGGGATAGCGCCGATGCGTGGAACCAGTCAGGCCTCGCGTGCGGCGGTGCTTCGGGAGTTTGAGCCCGTAGCGACCGCGGCTGGCGCGGACGGCATCCTGATCGCGGAGCAGCTCTTCGCGGTGGTCGACACCTTGGATCGGTCGGGGTCGCTGCGGCGCGCCCTGACGGATCCGGCGCGACCGGGTACCGATAAGGCCACGCTGGTCAGGCGACTGTTCGGTGCGCTCGACGAGCGAGCGATCGACGTCGTGGCGGCCTTCGCCAACGCACGCTGGTCCTCAGAGCACGACCTTGCGGAGTCGATCGACGACGCCGGTGAGGTCGCGATCTTCACGTACTCCGAGCACAAGGGCACCCTCGAGGCAGTCGAGGAGGAGCTGTTTCGGGTCGAGAGGCTGCTGACCGCGGAGCGAGAGTTGCTGGTGGCGATGAGCAACCGGTCCGCGACCAAGGAGCAGCGCCTCGCGTTGCTCGAAGGCACGCTCGGCGGCAAGCTGCGTCCCACGACTCAGGCGCTGTTGACGCGCGTGGTCGGGATGCCGCGCGGGAATCGACTGATCCCGGCCATCAACGCCCTGCTCGACACCGCCGCGGCCCGCCGCGGCAGGTCGGTGGCGAACGTCACCGCCGCGGTCGAGCTGAGCGCCGCTCAGCGCACCCGGCTGGGTGAGATCCTCAAGCAGGCGTACGGTCGCGACATGCAGATCAACGTCACCGTGGACCCCGAGGTCCTCGGCGGCATCCGAGTTCAGGTTGGTTCCGAGGTGGTGGACGGTACCGTCCTCAGCCGCCTTGACGAGGCACGACGACGACTCGTCGGCTAGCGAAGACGACACCGCGAACGCGGTAGTAACAGGAGAGATGAGACATGGCTGAGTTGACGATCAGTCCCGACGAGATCCGGGACGCGCTCGACAGCTACGTGAAGTCGTACGTGCCGACCGGCTTCGTGCGTGAAGAGGTGGGTCACGTGACCCTCGCCGGCGACGGAATTGCGCAGGTAGAAGGCCTCCCCGGGTGCATGGCGAACGAGCTGTTGCGCTTCGAGGACGGCACGCTTGGCCTCGCGCTCAACCTCGACGTCCGTGAGATCGGCGTGGTGGTGCTGGGTGAGTTCACCGGCATCGAAGAGGGCCAGGAGGTGCACCGCACCGGCGAGGTTCTCTCCGTCGCCGTGGGCGATGGCTACCTCGGCCGCGTCGTGGACCCGCTGGGCACGCCTATCGACGGACTTGGCGACCTGGAGACCGAGGGCCGTCGCGCCCTCGAGCTGCAGGCGCCCGGCGTGATGTCGCGCAAGTCGGTGCACGAGCCGCTGCAGACGGGCCTCAAGGCGATCGACGCCATGATCCCGATCGGCCGCGGCCAGCGTCAGCTCATCATCGGCGACCGCCAGACCGGCAAGACCGCGATCGCGATCGACACGATCATCAACCAGAAGAAGAACTGGGAGACGGGCGACCCCACCAAGCAGGTGCGCTGTGTCTACGTCGCGATCGGCCAGAAGGGCTCGACCATCGCCGCAGTGCGGGGCGCGCTACAAGAGGCCGGTGCCCTCGAGTACACGACCATCGTCGCTGCCCCCGCATCGGACCCTGCGGGCTTCAAGTACCTCGCCCCGTACACCGGCTCGGCTATTGGCCAGCACTGGATGTACGACGGCAAGCACGTGCTGATCGTCTTCGACGACCTGTCTAAGCAGGCCGAGGCCTACCGCGCCGTGTCGCTGCTGCTGCGCCGCCCGCCGGGCCGCGAGGCGTACCCCGGCGACGTGTTCTACCTCCACTCCCGTCTGCTCGAGCGCTGCGCGAAACTGTCGGACGACATGGGCGCCGGCTCCATGACCGGGCTGCCGGTGATTGAGACCAAGGCGAACGACGTCTCGGCCTACATCCCCACCAACGTCATCTCCATCACGGACGGGCAGATCTTCCTGCAGTCCGACCTCTTCAACGCCAACCAGCGCCCGGCGATCGACGTCGGCATCTCGGTGTCGCGAGTCGGCGGCTCGGCGCAGATCAAGGCCATGAAGAAGGTCTCCGGAACGCTCAAGATCGACCTCGCGCAGTACCGCTCGCTCGAGGCCTTCGCGATGTTCGCCTCCGACCTCGACGCGGCGTCGCGCCAGCAGTTGACGCGTGGCGCTCGCCTGATGGAGCTGCTCAAGCAGCCCCAGTACTCGCCGTACCCGGTCGAGGACCAGGTCGTGTCGATCTGGGCCGGCACCAAGGGCAAGCTCGACAAGGTCCCGGTGGCGGACGTGCTGCGCTTTGAGCGTGAGCTGATTGATCACCTCCGTCGCAACACGCCGGTGCTGAGCGACATCGCCGAGACCGGCCAACTGTCGGCGGAGAACGAGGCCGCGCTCGACTCTGCCGTCGACGACTACCTGTCGACGTTCCTCTCCTCCGAGGGCACGGAGCTGACCACCGACTCCTCCACCGCCAGCGGCGAAGACGTCTCGGTCGAGCAGGAGCAGATCGTCACGAAGAAGAAGAAGTAGGGACCGATGGGCGGACAGCAGCGCGTCTACCGGCAGAAGATCCGGTCGACTCAATCGCTCAAGAAGATCTTCCGTGCGATGGAGCTGATCGCGGCTTCTCGCATCGGCAAGGCTCGTGCCCGCGTGGCTGCCGCGACCCCTTATTCGCAGGCGATCACCCGGGCCATCAGCGCCGTGTCGATCTACTCCGATGTTGAGCACCCGCTCACCAGCAAGCGCACCGACACCACCCGGGTGGCGATGCTCGTGGTGAGCGCTGACCGCGGCATGGCGGGCGCCTACTCGGCGAACGCGATCCGTGCCGCGGAGCGGCTCCGCCAGAACCTGGAGCGGGACGGCCGGGAGGTCATTCAGTTCGCCGCCGGCCGTCGCGCAGTGTCGTACTACTCGTTCCGCCACCGTGAGCTCGCGGGCAAGTGGACGGGTGGGTCGGATTCTCCCGACAGCGCCACCGCGACCGAGATGGCGAACGCGCTGTACCGCGCGTTCACGGCGGCCCCCGAGGACGGCGGGGTCTCCGAGATCCAGATTGTCTACACCCACTTCACGTCGATGGTCACGCAGGAGCCGCGGGTCATTCGCCTGCTGCCGCTGGAGATCGTCGAGGGTGTCGCGGAGCCAGGGGACGACGTCGAGCCGCTGTACCAGTTCGAACCCTCGGCAGAAGAGGTACTTGACGCGCTGCTGCCCCGCTACATCGAGGCACGCCTGTACAGCTGCCTGCTGCAGTCCGCTGCCTCCGAGCTCGCGAGCCGCCAGCGCGCAATGAACACCGCAGTGACCAACGCCGAAGACATCATTCGTCAGTACACCCGGCTCGCCAACTCGGCGCGCCAGTCCGAGATCACCCAGGAAATCAGCGAGATCGTCTCGGGCGCCGATGCGCTCGCGGCCTCGTGATCGGAAGCGAGACACCATGACCCCCACCGCGAAGACCGCGAACAAGCCGGCAGGCGACACGCCCGCCGAGACGAAGGACGCCCCGGCGCGCGCCGTGACCGGGCGCGTGGCTCGCGTGATCGGCCCCGTGGTCGACATCGAGTTCCCCGCCGACTCGATCCCCGACATGTACCACGCGCTCACCACCGAGATCGATCTCTCGGCTCAGGGCGAGGGTGAAGGCACGGGCACGCTGCACATGACGCTCGAGGTGGCACAGCACCTGGGCGACAACATGGTGCGCGCCATCGCGCTCAAGCCGACCGACGGCCTGGTGCGCGGCGCCACGGTGGTCGACACCGGCGAGCCCATCTCCGTCCCGGTCGGCGACGTCACCAAGGGCCACGTGTTCAACGTGACCGGCGAGGTGCTGAACGCGAAGGAGGGGGAGACGATCGAGATCACCGAGCGTTGGCCCATCCACCGCAAGCCCCCGGCCTTCGACCAGCTCGAGTCCAAGACCGAGATGTTCGAGACCGGCATCAAGTCGATCGACCTCCTGACCCCGTACGTGCAGGGTGGAAAGATCGGCCTGTTCGGCGGTGCCGGCGTGGGCAAGACCGTCTTGATCCAGGAGATGATCTACCGCGTCGCCAACAACCACAACGGTGTGTCCGTGTTCGCCGGTGTGGGGGAGCGCACCCGTGAGGGCAACGACCTCATCGAGGAGATGACCGAGTCGGGCGTCATCGAGCAGACCGCCCTGGTGTTCGGCCAGATGGATGAGCCGCCGGGCACGCGCCTGCGCGTCGCGCTGTCGGCACTGACGATGGCCGAGTACTTCCGCGACGTGCAGTCGCAGGACGTGCTGCTGTTCATCGACAACATCTTCCGGTTCACCCAGGCCGGCTCCGAGGTATCGACCCTGCTGGGCCGCATGCCGTCCGCCGTGGGCTACCAGCCCAACCTCGCAGACGAGATGGGCCAGCTGCAGGAGCGCATCACGTCGACCCGCGGCCACTCGATCACCTCGCTGCAGGCGATCTACGTGCCCGCGGACGACTACACCGACCCGGCGCCGGCGACCACCTTCGCCCACCTGGACGCGACCACCGAGCTGTCGCGTGAGATCGCCTCGCGCGGTCTGTACCCGGCGATCGACCCGCTGACCTCCAC
>JBKBNW010000036.1:0-14719 GCA_046295115.1 Demequina sp. | reverse complement strand
CGCTGAGACAGTTGCCGACCAAAGGATTCGCTATGTCTACCGATCACCCGCACTCTCCCCAGGGGCAGACTCCTGACCCACACGAGTCCCCGATCCCCGAGCTCGAGGACGACCAAACTGTCGCACCTCGTCCGGAGGAGGAGATCGCGGACGCCCTGCGGTCCGAGCCGGACTTCGAAGGTCGCGGCAACCAGTCTGAGTGACGACAGTTTCGGACCGGCGCGACACCGACCGGGACCGAGATGCGGCACTGCCCCCTCATTGTCCACGTCGCGTAAGTGCGCCCAGGTCTACGCGGAGCGCAGGATGAGGGCAAGACGTAGCACCTCGAGTCCGATGTACAGGCCTTTCAGCGACGTGCGGAGACTGTGACCGTGAACTTGGCGTTGCGTGCGACTTGCTGGGTGGGTCCTACGACCCTCTCCAGCAACGGCCGATACTTGAGCGCCGAGTTCCACACGCTCCAGAGCTGTCCTCCTGGGCGCAAGACCCGCGCTGCATCGGCGAATAGTCGGGGCGCGAGTAGATCGGTCACGGCCGCGCCTGAGTGAAACGGCGGGTTGAGGGCGATGAAGGATGCACTGTGAGACGGCCTGGCGGCGAGTCTGTCGTCGCGGACCACGTCAACACGGTTGGCGAAGCCGTTGGCGAGCATCGTCGCGCGTGCGGATCTGACCGCGATGGCCGACTGGTCGCTCGCGTAGACATGAGCTTGAGGATGTCGCCGCGCAAGCCATGCCCCCACGATTCCCGTTCCGCACGCGAGATCAATGAACGGATCATCCGCCGTCCCACCCCTCGGCTCCGCGGGGAGGCTCTCCAACAACAACCGCGTGCCGATGTCTAGACGCGCTCCCGCGAACGCGCCCCCAAAAGCGCGGACCTCGAGACCCTCGATGAGGGCTGCGGCTGGCACTGGATCCAGGCCATCGTGTGGCTCACGCGCCACGAGCACCCGGGACTTCTGCCGCGCGCGCGTCACGTCCAACCGCCCAAAGAACGTAAGTAGCACCTCGTTCATCGACAACGATATGTGCTTGAGCCGGCCGCCTGCGACCACCACCACGCCTGGATCTGCATGCGCGGCAAGGAGACCGGCGACGTCTCGGAGCGCGTCCAGGGACCGCGGTAGGCGCAGCAGGACGATTCGCGCACCGCGCACCAGGTCAGCGTCCAGCGTGACCGTGCGGTAGCTCTGATCAAGTCCGGCGCGCTCGGCGTTGGCGGCGAGGGCATGCTCGCCGTTCAGTGCGTCCAGATGTGCCCTGATGCCGGTCGCGCCCTCGTGAGCCGCGCCTAGGGTTAGCGCCCCGTAGGCGTCGCCAATCACGACGATCGAGCCCGTAGACGCGTCAGCGCGCAGCGCGGCGGATTCATCCAGAATCAAGCGGTCCGCGGCATCGACGGCGACGAGACCGGGCGCTTCGACGTCAGGCCAACGCCGTAGCCCATCGAGCACCTCGCTCATCGCGTTCGACCCTCGTCCAGGGGCCACGCCCGAACGGCGCTGCTGTATCCGTGGGAGCTGACGCTCGCGGCGAGCGTCCCCCAATCAGTTCCGATCACGATGAAAGCCTAGACGCGCCTGCTGGGGACGCTCGCTCGTCCACTGCCAGCGGCCGATGCTGCCAGGATGAGGTCATGACCGAGCCGAGAAGAGCGAAGGGCCAGATCGCTCTGCCCGCGCCCGGCGCACGCGTGGTCGTTCGGTACTTGATCTCGACGGGACAAGCAACCGATGCGCTAGGGGAGCTGCTCAGCGTTGACGACCGCACGGTGGTCGTGAACGGAGTCCGTGGCGTCGAGCACATCGCGGTGGGGGACATCGTTGCCGCGAAAGAGGTGCCGCCGCGCCCGGCACCGAGGCAAACCCCAGGCAAGTCCTGAGACGGTAGCTGAGGGCGGTAGCGGTCCACATCCGGTCGGCCTGCTCCCTGACGACCTACAAGGCCGTAGCGGCCGTTTCTTCGTCGGCCTCGTCCTCTGCGATCGCGACGATTCGATTCACCATCCCGCTGAAGATCAGCCCGTGGAACGGCAGCATCGACAGCCAGTACAGGCGCCCCGTCAGCCCCCGGGGGAAGAACACTGCGCGCTGCCAGTACTCGGAGCCCGAGTCGGTGGGGTTCACCCCGAGTTCGAGCCACGCAGCGCCTGGGACGCGCATCTCCGCGCGTAGACGCAGCAACCGGCCGGGGTCGACGCGCTCGACGCGCCAGACGTCGATTGCGTCTCCCACCTTGACGTTCCCAAAGCCGCGGCGCCCGCGGCGCTGGCCCACACCGCCAGACACGCGGTCAATGAGCCCGCGCGTGGCCCACAGCACGGAGGCGGAGTACCAGCCCGTGGCACCGCCCACTTGCGAGATGACCTTCCAGACCGCGGCCGGATCCGCGCCGGACTTCTTGCGTCGCGAGTCCTCGAAGACGGTGCGCCCGGTCCAGTCAGGGTCGCTGGGCATGGGATCGCTCGGGGCGCCCGTCACGCGAGCGTCCACCCAGCTGGTCTCGACCTGATCGAGTTCCATGCGACCAAGCGCCCAGCGCACTGCCTGGCGATAGCCGGTAAGGCCCTCCGGTGGCGGTGGGATCAGGCTATCGATCGCATCGTCCTCGACCACGCACGAGTGCAGCAGCGACTCCACCAGTGGCCGAGCGATCTGGCGCGGCACCGGGGTGACGAGTCCGACCCAATGCGACGCGAGGCTCGGGGTCAGCACGGGCAACGCCGTAATGCGCCGCTGCGGTAGCCCTGCCTCGGCGGCGTAGCCGTTCATCATTTCCGAGTACAACATGACGTCCGGACCGCCAATGTCGTAGGTCCCATTCGTGCTTTCCTCTACGCGTGCGGCTGCGAGCAGGTAGTAGAGCACGTCCCTCACAGCGATGGGTTGGATGGAGTTGTGCACCCATCGCGGCGCAGGCATGTACGGCAGCACCTCCGTCAGGTGACGAATCATCTCGAACGATGCCGAGCCCGCGCCGATGACCACCCCCGCCTCGAGCACTACGGTCGGAACTGCTGATGCGAGCAGAATGTCGCCCACTTCCTTGCGGGAGGCCAGGTGTGGCGAGAGCTCGACGTGGTCCGGGTGCAGCCCGCTGAGGTAAATGAAGCGGGCGACCTTGTGCGCGGCGCCGTGCAGCGCCACATTGATCGCGATCGCGCGGTCGAGGCGTCCGTAATCCTTGCCGCTCGACATCGAATGGACCAAGACGTACACGATCTCGACATCGGCCATGGCGCGATCCATGGCGTCGGCGTCGGCGGCGTCGCCCTCGACCACTTCGACGTCGTCCCCCCACGGCATCGCGCCGATGCGGGCGGCGGAGCGCGACAGGGTGCGGACCCGGTATCCCCCTTGGAGGAGGCGAGGAACGAGCCGCCCACCGATGTATCCGGACGCTCCGAGTACCAGGACCAGCGGTGCCTGGCCATCTGCATTGGGGATGGCCCGGACCTCCGGTTCTGAGCCGAACGGGGTGCTGAGGGGCGGGTGGTCGAGCAGCGGGTCCGAATCGTGGGTCATCCTCGATCTCCAGTCTCGCGTGCCGTCGGACAGGCGTGTGGTGGGGAACCTTCGGTGCAATCTACCCATTCCCGACAGTGCGTGGGGGCTGCGATGCACCGGGACGACCCTCTGCCAACGTGGGTGCAGCGCCGCGTCCGACCCTACGCCTGACGATGATGAGTCTGGGTAAGGTCCACGGCAGCGGTGCGATTTACGCCGATGTCACAACATCTGAGCGCGATGCTGATGCTCCATACTGCGCCTCATGCTCCCGACTTCACTCGCCGAGCACGGTGCGCCGTCACCTGGCCGCCGGAGCCCGGCCGATCGCACCTAACTCTCCCAGGAATGCGCGTAGCGCTTCCGCCCGGAGGGGCCGCGAGTAGTAGAAGCCTTGAGCGATGTCGCAACCGAGTTCCGTGAGACGCGCGAGTTGCGCGGCGGTCTCAACTCCCTCGGCGACCACCGTCAGGTCAAGCGCATGGGCGACCTCGATGCAACTCGTGACGATCGCAGCAGCTTCGGGGGAGACCTCGAGATTGCTGACGAAGGTGCGGTCGATCTTGATCTCGTCGATCGGGTAGTCGGACAGGTAGGAAAATCCTGCATGCCCGGTGCCAAAGTCATCGATGGAGAAACGAACGCCCTCGTCGTGGAGGCGTTCGAGATTCTCGCGTGCGCGGGAGGCGTCGGTGACCGTGCTCGTTTCCGTGATCTCGAGGGTGAGCCACGCCGGGTCGAGGGATGACTCTCGCAGGACGGTCTCGACGAAACTAGCGAAGTGAGGGTCGCTGAGCTGACGAGCAGAGATGTTCACCGACATGTGAATTGATTCGGCCCCGGCCCGATCTCTCAGCTCCGTGGCTTCAGCGACGGCAGTGCGGCAGACCCACGCGCCAAGTTGGTTGATGAGACCAGTCTTCTCAGCCACGCCGATGAAGGCATCGGGAGCGACGAGGCCGCGGGTGGGGTGGTCCCACCGGACCAGAGCCTCGACCCCGTGCAACGTGCCGGTGTGGAGATCGAGCTGCGGTTGATACTCGAGACGAAGTTGGTCGCCGCCGATCGCGGCGCGGAGCTCCCCGAGCAGCTGGAGCTCGTTTATGGCCGAATCGTCGGGGGTGGCGGTGACGCGCTTCCACCGGTTCCGCCCGGCCGCCTTGGCCTCGTGCGTGCCGGTGCCCGCATGTCGCAACAACGCTTCCACCTTGGTGCGGATATCGCTGCCAGGGACCGGCGAAGCGCCGAAATCGTAGGTTGCGATTCCGATGCTCGCCGAGATGATGATCTCGAGGTCGTCGACGATGACCGGCTCGGCGATCAGGCTGAGCAGACTCCGGGCGAAGTCTTCGTGGCTGCCAGCGGCGACAGCCACGACGAACTCGTCGCCGCCAGGTCGCGCCAGCAGCGACTCGCCGTCATATGCCGCCTGGAGGCGTTGGGCGAGGACGGCGAGAATCTCATCGCCAGCGGTGCTTCCTAGGCTCTCATTGACCACTCTGAAGTGATCGAGTCCGATCCAGTACGTGGCAATCTCGCGCCCGGACCAGGCACCGGTGATGGTACTCGTGAGGGCCGCGATGAGCCCGGTGCGGTTCATGAGGCCGGTGAGGGCGTCGTAACTCGCCTGGCGTTCGAGGTCATCTTCTGCCTCGCGGCGACGAGCATCGGCGTCGTCGGCACGGTGAACGGCGGAGATGAGTTGGGCTTCCTCAAAGGAGCGTTCCCGTCGAGGTCCCACGATGAACATCGTCAGTCCCGGATCGGTTCGCACAGAGGATGCAGTGAACGCCGCGGGCAGAGCGGCACGGTCGCGGCCGAGGATCGTGACGGCAGTTTCCGGAACCCGGCCGGTGAGGTCTAGCAGCGGCTGGGAACGGGTGGAGAACAGGACGCGGTCCCCGGCGGGGAGGAGCCGCATGAACGACGTCCCCACGAGCTCTGCGCGGGTGAGGCCAGTCCACGCGATGAAAGCGTCGTTGGCATCCACGATGGTGTGTTCGGTGCCCGTAATCACCGATCCCGTAGGTGCAGCCCGGAAGAGCATCTCGAAGTCGAGACTGACCTGTGAGGCGGACGCGGCATCGCCGCTCATCGTGGAGTTGCGATGTGGCGAAGGATGGCCTCGGCCGTCTCCGCGGGCGCGCTCACTTGGGGGATATGGCCGCTCGCGCGAAGTACGACGAGTTCACTGTGCGCCAAGTGTTGATGGAGGTACTCGCCGACCGCGAGGGGCGCAAGGGCGTCGTTGGAGCACTGAATGATGACGCTGGGGACGCTTACTTTAGGCAGCAGCTCGCGGACATCGGAGAGGAACGTGACGCGAGCGAAGGTGCGCATCACCCGCGGGTCAACCCGGCAGAAACTCTCCTCCAACTCGCCCGCCAACTCCGGTGATTGGGCATTCCCCATCACCACGGGCGCCATCGCGGATGCCCACGCCATGTGATTGTCATCGAGGGACTGCAGAATGTCCTGGACGTCAGCGGGGGACATGCCGCCCACATATCCAGCGGCGGCGTCATCGATGTAAGACGGAGACGGCGCCAGCAGCACGAGCCGGTCAAACAACTCCGGCCGGCGGACCGCTGCGGCGATCGCCATCATCGCGCCGACGCTGTGCGCCACAGCGGTCACGCCCTGCAGTTTCAGGGCGTCACAGATTTCAGCCAGGTCAGCGGCGTACCGGTCGAGTGATCCGTACTCCACGGGGTCGTAGGAGTCCAGGTTGGAACCGCCCGATCCCACGTGATCGAACAAGATCACTCGGAACGAATCGGCGAAGTAAGGCAAGATGCGACTGAACATCCCTTGGTCGCACCCGAACCCGTGCACGAACACTAATACTGGCGCGTCGTCTGGGCCCAGGACGGTGACATTATTGCGCGCGAGAACCTGCGCCGGGAGGGGGGAATCACTGTGCTGACCTGGCATGATCGTTCATATTCTCACACCGGCACCATCGTTGCTGCCATTCGCCAATGAGTGTGATCAAATGCATTCGACTACCCCCGGATTGGCCTCAAAACAGAAGTCTTCGCGGGTGCGGCTGCGCTACCAGCGGGACGGCTCGTAGTCCTTCAGGAACACCCCGAACAGGTCCTCGCCTGTCTCGCCCCGCACCACCGGGTCGTAGACCCGGGCGGCTCCGTCGACGAGGTCGAGCGGGGCGTGGAAGCCCTCCTCTGCGAGGCGCACCTTGGTGGGGTGCGGGCGCTCGTCGGTGATCCAGCCGGTGTCCACACTGGTCATGAGTATCTGGTCGGTCTCGAACATCTCCCGCGCGCTGGTGCGGGTGAGCATGTTGAGCGCGGCCTTGGCCATATTGGTGTGTGGGTGTCCCGGGCCCTTGTAACCGCGACCAAACACGCCTTCCATGGCGGACACGTTCACCACATAGCTGCGCCCCTGAGGGGACGCCGCGGCGGCCGCGGCCAAGTAGGGGCGCAAACTGTTGATGAGGATGAAGGGAGCGGTCGAGTTGCACAGCTGCACCTCGATCAACTCGCGGGGGTCGACGTCGCCCACGCCGTGAATCCAGGAGTTGGTGTCGTGAAGATCCGGCACCAGCCCTCCGGCATCGATGGCACTGCCGTCCGCGAGCTTGGCCAGAGAGGAGGATCCGGGTGCCAGGGCTGCGTCCGTCAGCCGTTGAGCGGAGTGCGTAGGGTTCTCGCCCAGTTCGGCCGATGCGAGCAGGGGGTGGACGGTGACCGACGACTCGATCCCCGGTGGGTGCTCGTCCTTGGTGCGCCCAAACGTCAGCAGACGCGGCCCACGGCCCTCGGGCCACAGCCCTGCGGCCAGCGGAGCGGACTCGGCGTCAACAAGCGGGGCATAGGCGCCGGGCGAGCGGCGTACTGTCTGCGCCGCGTTGTTGATGAGGATGTCGAGCGGTCCGGCAGCGGCCGTGGACTCCGCCAGCGCCACCACCTGTGAGGGGTCACGCAGGTCGATGCCGACCACCGTGAGGCGATGCAGCCACTCGGCTGCGTCGTCCATCGCCGCGAACCGCCGGACGGCATCACGCGGGAATCGGGTGGTGATGGTGAGGTCTGCGCCGTCGCGGAGAAGACGCAGCGCAATATGCATGCCGATCTTGGCGCGCCCGCCTGTCAGCAGGGCTCGCCGGCCACGCAGGTCGGTCCGCGCGTGACGCTTGCGGTGGCTCGTCTCGGCGCATGCAGGGCACAACTGGTGATAGAACGCGTCAACCGTGGAGTACTTCTGCTTGCAGATGTAGCACGGGCGCGCCTTGGTGAACGTGCCGGCCACGGGTGCAGCCGCACGGGCGGACAGCGTGAGCCCGCGAGTCTCGTCGTCGATCCGGTCCGGTGCGCCGGTCGCGGTCGCCGCGACGACTGCCGAGTCTGCAGAGTAGATCGCGGCGCGCCGCTCGCGCCTCCGGGCCTGCTTGACGGACTTGATCATGCCCGCCGCGGCGTTGCGCACGGCCGTAAAGTCCGGATCCGCCTCGTCGAGTTCATTGAGCATCGCCAGCACCCGCAGGGTGGCGGCGAGGTCGTCGGGGTCGATGCTGGACGGGGTCAAGGCACGGGAGGCGGGTTTGGGCACCTGGCAAATTGTACCGACCGCCGCCCGCCTCGCCCTGCGGCACTGGAGCCCCCTCGGATGGGGACATGACGGCCGATGCGGCATACCGTGTACCAATGTCCTCCTCACACACGTCCCCGAGCCGCGCGAGCAGCAAGGCGATCACCGCTGCGTATCGCGCCGAGAACGGCGTCCGCGAGTGGTTCGCGCGCCGCGCGCTGCGCAATGGGTGGACGCCGGCGGTGCTCCCGTACTCGGGCTACTCGAGCGGCGACACGGCCCGCGTGCTCGGGCGCGTTGTTCTCGCCCCGCCATCATTCGACTTGGCGGCGCGCCGTGGCATGCGCGGGTGGCGGCACCTTCTCACGCTGGAGCGCCCGAACACCGACGTCCAGATCACCTTGGGACAGACCACCATCACCGCCACCAGCGACGAGGCGGGGATTGTCGACGTACGCGTCAGCCTCGAGAGCCCGCTACCGCTTGGCATGGCGAGGGCGAAGCTAGAGCTGCCCGGCCGAGAGCCGGTACCTGCAAGTGTTCACGCCATCAGCGCGGAACCCGTGCGCGGCGTGGTCTGCGATATCGACGACACCGCATGGGTCACTGGCCTCGCCCACCCGTTCCGCGCGGCGTGGCGCACCCTGAGGGGCACGAGCGGCTCGCGGCAGTCTGTCCCCGGGATGCCCGAGTTGGTGGGCACGGCGGTGGGCGGGCAGCCGCACCCCGGCGTCGTATACGTGAGCAACGGCCCGTGGAACTTCGTGGGCGCGGTGACGCACTTTCTCGAACTGCAGAAGTTCCCCGCCGGTGCCCTGCTGATGACCGACTGGGGGATCACCCCCACCCGGTGGTTCCGCGACGGCAAGCTGCATAAGCAGACGTCGATCGCGCGGCTGATGGAGGATCTGCCTCACGTCACATGGGTGCTCGTGGGGGACGACGGGGAGCATGACCCGGAGATCTACCTCGCCGCGGCGGAGGAGCACTCCGGCCGAGTCGCGGCCATCGTTTTGCGCCGCGCGGGGCTTAAGCGGGTCGGTGAGGACGTCGAGTCCGTGAACGGCGTCCCGGTGATCCGGGGCGACGACGGGGATGAGCTCCTGCCGTTACTGCGTAAAGTCCTGCCCGGCGACGGCGCCCCCGGCAGCTAAGGGAGCAGCGATGCGAGGAACTCGTCGATCCTTGCGGAGTCCTCCTGGTCGTAGGTGCTGACGTTGGCGATGATCTCGGCAGCGCCGGTGCGCGCGAGCAACTGCTCCAGCGCCCCGGCTACCTGGGAGCGATCGCCGGCGACAGCCGATGACATCCACGCATAGACCCCATCGACCTTCTTGCGACTGCGCTCGACCTCGAGCAGGCGCTTCACCTCGTCGACGGGTCGCAGCGGGCGGAACTCCCCGACGTCGCGTGAGTCGGCATAGGCCCAGGCCTCGGGCAGCAGCAGGTCACGAGCGCGAACGGGATCGTCGGCGACAGACACGTCCACATTCACCATCAGATACGGTCTGGGCCACTGTGCGCTCGGGCGAAAGTTCCTGACGTACGCGCCAAGCGCCTCCTCGTCGCGTAGCAAGGGGCCGCCGACCACGGCAGCCAGGCCCATCTGCGCGGCCAAGGTCAATCCGCCTTGGATCGCGAGTACGTACAGAGGCGGGGGATCGACGCGGGGCCGCGGGGTGATGTCGGCTTCCCCCGCCAGGTACGCGCGCACCTGAGAGAGTTCGGCCGCGTACTCGCCCTCGGCGAGACCGGTCCTGCGTAGTGCCCGCCGGATAGGGGTGGTGAAGCCCAGCGAGCCCCCGAGACCCAGGTCGATCCGGCCTGGGTAGAGCGCTTCGAGGAGCAGCGCCTGCTCCGCGATCACGAGTGGGCTGTGATTGGGCACCATCACCCCGCCAGTGCCCACGCGAATGCGCCGAGTGCGCGCCGCGATGGTCGACGCAAGCACGGTGGGCGCCGAGCTGGCGATCCCGGGCACAGCGTGGTGTTCGGCGGTCCAGAACCTGAAGAAGCCCAGGGAGTCTGCGCGGACTGCGCGCTCGACCGTCGCCGCCACCGCGTCGGCGTCGCTCTCGCCCGTCCGGGTGCGCGAGCGGTCAAGAAGAGAGATGCGCATCACTGGCGACACCCCCCTCCCCGCACGGCAACCGTCGGCGGGAGCACGGCCCGCCGGACCGCGTCAGTCTTCCGTGCGGAAGTTCGCGGCCTTGTGCGTGCCGTCACAGAACGGCTTGATCATCGACAGCCCGCACCTGCACAGGGCCACCGTCTGGCGGGTGCGGGGGATCGGCTCACCGTCCGCGGTGCGCAGATCGACCTCTCCACGCAGTAGCAGCGGCCCGTCCGGGTAGGCCGTGATCGTGGGGCGGTCATCCTTCATAGGGTCGCCCCGGCACGCAGCGACGACCCGCCCTTGTCCCACGCGTCCAGCACGTGCTCCTCAACCCAGCCGTCGACCGTCATGCACGCGGCGGCGCCGAACATGATGTCGCCCAGCAGGTCGGGGCGATCCTCGGCGAGACCGCCCGCGAGGTCGCGCCCCGCGATCTGCTCATGCACCGCATCGGCCTCGACGTGCTCGTCGAAGTAGTCGGTGACATCCTCGCCAAAGCCGAGCCGGCGGAAACCGTCGGCGTACATGCGACTGGGAATCGAGGAGGTCATCTCGAACGCCGCGAGGTGCCCCACGATCGCTCCGAGGAGCCTCCTGTTCACGCCGAACATCGACATCATGTTGTGCGAGGCCAGCGTGAGCGCGGGGACGGCGTCGACATAGGTGCCGTACGAGTCGTCGAGGCCCGCTCCGCGCATGGTCGCCGCGAAGATCGCCGCGTGCATGCGATCCGCGCGACCGCCGCCGTATTCGTCTGCCTGGATCTCGACCAGGGCGGCCTTGGCGCGCCCATGAAGGCGGGGAATCGCCCACGAATGAGGATCCGCCTCGCGCAACGTATAGACCGAGCGCTGCACCAGGAACTCGCGCGCCTGTTCCAGCGTCGCCTTCTTGGCGATATGGCGGGACAGGCTCGGCCCGGGGCCCGGCTTGGTGAGAGCGAACAGTGCGCGCGACACCGCGTCCCTGTCGGGGTCGGGGAGCTCCGGCGCCGGCACCGCAGCGCGCAGTGCGCGCTCAAAGCTCTCCTCGAGGATCCTCCTGGCAGTAATCAACTGAGGGTCCCACTCGAGCTCCGCGGCGAACTGTTCGGACGCGCCGTACGCGGAGCCGTACAGGGCGAACAACGTGAGCTGAATGTCGTCGTCCCGAATCACGTCCGGCGAGTTAGCGACGGCGTGCTGCGCCAGTGCTATCGGATCCCGGTCCTCGTGTGCTCGCGTGAGGAGTCGCAATACGGCGTCGCTGAGCGGCCCGCGCTCGGCGAAGGGAGTGCTGGTTGCCACGGGGGCGACAGCGGTGTGGGACATGGGTGAGCTCCGATGCGAGTGTCGAGGGGCAAACATTGTTCATTGCCTATACGCACTAAACGCCGCAGGAACTCTTAGTTATTTCGCAGGTGTTGCAGGAATTTTGCGCGATCCTTTCGCCGCGGCCGGGCGGGAAGACGCGAGGCCGTCCTGCCGTTGACCCCGGCATGGCACCGGACAGCAAAGTGGCGGGCGTGTACCGCGCGCCGATGCGCTCTCGCCGCGATGATGTCCCGCTTGGCGTCGCGGTCGAACGGGCGTTGACCAAGGGCCTGTGCGGGTTCGGAGGAGCGCTCGCACCTCCCCCTCAGGACCTTGACGACGCAATCGACAAGGCCACGGCGCAGCACGACGAACGGCTGGCCCGGCGCATCGGCCGCTTTGCCGAAGCCCAGGAGGGCGCCTGGGTCTGGACGCGAGATGTCGACGGGTGGTACTGGCTAGGCCGTCTCGGCGGTGCGTGGCGCTACGACGCCTCCGGCGCGGCGGCCGCGGCGGACCTCACCCACGTCAGGCCGTGTCGGTGGCTGGGCACGCCCGTGCCCGACAGCCGCGTGCCGGCAGGGGTGCTCGCCACCTTCGCCCGGGGCGGGAGAAACTGGCAGCAGACGCACTCGGAGGGCGTGTGGGAGGCAAGCGCGCGGGTATGGAAGGCGGCACAGTCCCCCTCGTCAACGTAGGCGGCTACTCCAGAAAGATGTCCGGAAAAAGGCCCTCGTCCGGCGTCCCAGGGACCGCCGCATACTGGGCGAAGTCGGTGACTCCTGCGGCCTCCAGCACATCCTCGACGATGAGGCTCCGGCCCGTTAGTTCGCGCGAGTCAGCGGTGATGACCTCGTACGCCGCGTCCGCGTAGATCTGCGGTGTGCGGCTGGCGCGCATCAACTTCTCACCGCCGAGCAGGTTCTGCACCGCCGCCGTAGCGATGGTGGTGCGGGGCCACAGGGTGTTGGCTGCGATGCCGTGATCGCGAAATCCCTCCGCCAACCCCAGCGTCGCCATGGTCATCCCGAACTTTGCGAGCGTGTAGCCGGTGTGGGCGCCCAACCACCGCGGGCTGGGGTTGAGCGGAGGCGACAGCGACAGGATGTGAGCGTTGGGGGAGCGCACCAGATGGGGCAAAGCGGCGCGCGACAACATGAACGTCCCCCGCACATTGACGTCCTGCATGAGGTCGTAACTTTTTGCGGACAGCGTCGCAGTGGGGGAGAGGTCGATCACGCTGGCGTTGTTCACGACCACGTCGATGCGGCCAAAGGCCTCGACCGTCTGCTCCACCGCGCGCGCGATGTCGTCGTCGCTGCGCACGTCGCCCACGATCGCCAGGCCTTGACCTCCCGCCGCACGGACCGCATCGGCCGCCGTGTGGACGGTTCCCTCGAGCTTGGGGTGGGGCGTGTCAGTCTTGGCGAGCATCGCGACGTTCGCGCCGTCGCGTGCGGCGCGCAGCGCGATCGCAAGGCCGATGCCCCGGCTGCCTCCAGACATCAGGATCGTCGTGCCGGCAAGGCTTAGAACGGTCATCGAGTGCCTCCCCTGGCGGCGCTGGCGGCGGCGAACGCGGCGACCCGTCCCCGCGCCTCCTCGCCGTCGAAGGCCCTGCCGATGCTGCGTGCTTCATCCTCGAGGCTGTCAGCAAACGTACGCTGCGACGACGCCCGTACCAGGCGCTTGGCGTGACCGAGCGCTCCGGCGGCACCGGTGGCCCACTGCCGTGCGATCTGCTCAGCGCGCGCCTCTGGGTCCGCCACCACCTCCGCGACAGCGCCCCATTCGAGCGCGGCGGCGGAGTCCAACTCACGCGGCGTGAGCAGCAACGTCAACGCCCGGCGCTCGCCCACCGCCTGGGCCAGCAGGGCGCTAACTCCCAGGTCAGGCGTGAGGCCGATGTCTGCATACTTTCCCGCGAGGCGCAGGTCCTCCCCGGCGACCACGTAGTCCGCCGCGAGCATCAGCCCGATCCCGCCGCCGGCGACGGCGCCACGCGCAGCGACCACCACCGGGATCGCGGACCCGGTAAGCGCCGCGATGCCTGCGTGGATCACATGCGCCCCGTCGGTCACCTCCGAGCCAGCGACGCCGGCTCCCGCCATCGCGAGCACGTCGCCCCCGGCGCAGAAGGCGGGCCCCTCTGCGGTGATGAGGATGGCGCGCGTGTGGGGCGATGACACAGCGGCGACGCACGCGTCGCGGTACTGCTGCCCCATGTCGAAGTCGAATGCATTGAGCCGGTGGGGTCGTGCGAAGGTGATGTGGGCGATGCCATCCGCGGTGTCGAGCCGGATCTGGGTGGTCACGGGCGCTCCTCTAGAACTCGGCGTTGAGTCGTCCCGATCATCCTGTCACGGCGGGCCACCGGCGAAAAATGCGCTCCGCCCCGCGTGCGCCCAATCACGGTGCCTCCCTGCCGGCGAGCGCCGCCCGGCTGCCTCAGCGATGATGGTCGTGCAGGGCGTGAGCGGAGCCGGCCCCGCGCGCAGTCAGGGGGTGCACATGGCCGAGCGGCCGGTGCCATTCGCGTTGTATCGCACCGGGGTCTACCTGCACGGCACCAAGGCGGAACTTGCGCCGGGTGCGTTGCTGATCCCCGGCCGCAGGTCGAACTATGGCGTGGAGCGGACCGCGCGTCACGTCTACGTCACCGCAACGCTGGACGCCGCCACGTGGGGAGCAGAACTGGCCGCAGGGGAGGGCCGCGGGCACATCTACGTGGTGGAGCCCACCGGCGCGTTGGAGGACGACCCCAACGTGACGGACAAGCGCTTCGCGGGAAACCCCACCATGTCGTACCGCACTCAGGACCCGGTGCGGGTGGTGGAGGAGCTGTCTCACTGGCGGGGCCACAACCCGGCTCAGGTCCGGGCAATGCGAGAGCACCTCGCCGCACTCGAGGCGCGCGGCGGCACGGAGATCGACGACTGACGCGGCGAGCGGTTGCGGGAAGCCGTCTCCCGTGTCACGATAGCGATATATCGTTCGCTATCGCTAGCGGGCTACCGACATAGGAGGTCAGCATGACCAACAACTACCGACACAGTCGCTCGAGCTTCAACCCCGGCCAGGCCGCGGACGCCATGTGGGAGGCGATGGAGCAGATGCGCTCCTCCGTCGAAAAGAAAGTGGGCACCCGGATGGGGCGCGGGGACGTGCGCGCCGCGGTGCTCGCGCTGCTGACCGAGCAGCCCATGCACGGCTACCAGATCATCCGCGAGATCTCCGAGCGCACTG
>JBKBNW010000035.1:0-14806 GCA_046295115.1 Demequina sp. | reverse complement strand
CTGCCCTCGTGCGCGAGGCTTGCGCGGTCGTGGCAGGCGGCGCCTTCGACGACGACGCCCCTCCCGCGCGCATTCACGGCGATCTATGGTCGGGCAACGTGCTGTTCTCCCCTGACGGGGTGGTGCTGATCGATCCCGCGGCCCACGGCGGCCACGCGGAGACCGACCTCGCCATCCTCGCGCTGTTCGGGGCACCCCATCTTGACGCGATTCTGCACGGCTACCAGGCCGAATCGACTTTGCGCGCGGGGTGGCGGGCGCGGGTGCCGCTACATCAGCTGCATCCTCTCGCCGTGCACGCGGCGGGGCACGGGCGCGCGTATGGGGTCGAGCTCGCGGAGGCGGCGCGGGCGGTGCTCGCGCTGGCATAGGGCCGATGCGCGGGTCGCGCCGAGTACTCACGTTCCTACAGGAGCGGGGCGGGGCGGGTTCGGAGTTCTCACGTTCCTACAGGAGCGGCGGGGGGAGCGGGGTCGGGCGGGGTGGGGCGGGGCGGGAATGGATCCAGGCCGTTGGCGTTATTACATGCATACGCATATAATTGACGCAGGCGCGACCCGCGCGATCAGCCAGGAGGCAACCATGCAGTTCGGCATCATGTCCGTCTCGGACATCACCCGCGACCCCGTCAGCGGCTACACGCCGTCCGAGGCGGAGCGCATCGACGGCATCACCAAGATCGCCGTCAAGGCGGAAGAGGTCGGCCTCGACGTCTTCGCGATCGGCGAGCACCACAACCCACCGTTCTTCTCGTCCTCCCCCACCACGCTGCTGGCGCACATCGCCGCGCTGACCGAACGCCTCATCCTCACCACCTCCACGACGCTGATCACCACCAACGACCCGGTGCGCATTGCCGAGGAGTACGCGATGCTCCAGCACCTGTCCAAGGGCCGGATGGACCTCATGCTGGGCCGCGGCAACACCGCTCCCGTGTACCCGTGGTTCGGCCAAGACATTCGGCAGGGGCTGCCCCTCGCGCTCGAGAACTACAACCTGCTGCACCGGCTGTGGCGCGAGGACGTCGTGGACTGGGAGGGCAACTTCCGCTCGCCGCTGCAGGGCTTCACCTCGACCCCGCGACCGCTCGACGACGTGCCGCCGTTCGTGTGGCACGGGTCGATCCGCACCCCGGAGATCGCCGAGCAGGCCGCGTACTACGGCAACGGCTACTTCGCGAACAACATCTTCTGGCCCAAGGATCACTACAAGCGGCTCATCGACTTCTACCGCCGCCGCTTCGAGGCCCACGGCCACGGCAGCCAGGCCAAGGCCATCGTGGGGCTGGGCGGCCAGGCCTTCATCGGCAAGAACTCGCAGGACGCTCACGATCAGTTCCGCCCGTACTTCAACGAGGCACCGGTGTACGGCAACGGCCCCCGCATGGAGGACTTCGAGGAGATGACGCCCCTCAGCGTCGGCTCGCCTCAGGAGGTCATCGACAAGACGCTCACGTTCCGTGACGCGTTCGGCGACTACCAGCGCCAGCTGTTCCTCATCGACCACGCCGGGCTCCCGCTGGGCATGGTGCTCGACCAGCTGGAACTTCTCGGCGGCGAGGTGGTGCCGGTGTTGCGTCGCGAACTCGCGGCCAAGCGCGACCCGGAGGCGGCCTTGGCCCCCACCCACGCGAGCCTCGTCAAGGCCAAGTATGGCGACGCAGACCCGCGCCAACCGCGCCCCAACGCCAACCGCGGCGACAACGTCACCGGCGGCTCCCCCTACCAGGACTCCGACGCCGCAACGGCGTCGTACCCCACCGCGTAGGTGCCGGCAATGGTCGCAACCCAGACCCGATCCCGCACGGTCCTTGCCAACCAGGCGTGGGAGGCAGCGCTGACCGCACACGCGGTGCTGATGCGCCACTTCGCCGCCGAGGACGTGTGGCACGGGCTGTCCATGCGGGAGTACGACGTGCTCTACACGCTGTCCAAGGGCGACGGCCCTCAGCGGATCAGTGAGCTGGGTCGCCACGTGCTGCTCAGCCAGCCAGCGCTGTCGCGCCTAGTCGAGCGCCTTGCCGAGCGCGGCTTGGTGGGCCGCTGCGCGGATCCGGCCGATGCGCGGGCGGCTCATATCTCGCTCACCTCAGCCGGGCGTTCCCTGCAGCGGGAGGTGGGCCTCGCCCACGGCGCGGCGGTCGCCGCGGCCTTGACGTCGGCACTGACAGACGAGGAGCTCGCGTTGCTCGAGTCCCTCTCCACGAAGCTCGCCCAGGAGGCATCATGACCGACCAGACCTTCCGCCTCGTCGTCGTCAGCGCCGGCATCTCCGACCCGTCCTCGACCCGGCTGCTCGCGGACCGCGCTTCGCAGCGCACGGTCTCGATGCTGCAGGCGCGCGGACACGACTCCACCCTCACGTTCATCGACCTGCGAGAGCTGCTGCCGGAGCTACCGCAGGCGCTGTCCAACCAGTTGCTCGGCCCCAAGTTCCAGCACGCGGTCGAGGCGCTGCGCGACGCCGACGGCATCATCGCGGCGGCGCCGGTGTACAAGGCGGGCGCCTCGGGGCTGTTCACGAGCTTCTTCCAGGTGCTCGACAACGACCTGTTGATCGGCAAGCCGGTCATCCTCGCGGCCACGGCCGGCACGGCCCGCCACGCGCTCGTGGTGGACCAAGAGATGCGCGCGCTGTTCGCCTACCTGCGCGCCCTTCCCGTCCCGACGGGGCTGTTCGCCTCGACCGAGGACTGGACCGATAAGGCGCTCGGCACGCGGATCGACCGCGCGGCCACGGAGCTGGCGATCCTGGTGGAGTCCGGCTTCGCCAGGGCCGTGCGTGACGACTCGTGGGGGCGCTACCAGCACCAGTTCGGCTCCGCGGGCGGCACCGAGTTGGGCATCGACCTGAACTCCGACCTGATGCGCCTGGCCACCGGCGGGACGATTCAGGACGGCGAGAACCCCTTCGACCTCTCCCAGGGCTAAGGGGAAGGCGTGGGCCCGGGCCCACGTTGACGCCCCTGACCCCCCGACCACACCTAAGGAGCCCCATGACTGACACGGCTGTCACCCGCAACGAGAGCGAGTCGCGCTACGACGTGCACGTCGACGGTGAGCTCGCCGGCTTCGCCGTGTATGAGATCGACGGCGACCGCGCCGCGTTCACACACACCGAGGTGTTCGAGAAGTATCAAGGCGCCGGCATTGCTGGAACGCTAGCGGGCGAGGCACTCGCCGACGCCGCGAAGCGCGGCCTCACCCTCGTGCCCGTGTGCCCGTACATCGCCAAGTACCTCGAGCGCCACGAGGTCGAGGGCGCCACCGTCGCGGCGCCCGAGTGACGTGAGCCTCGCGCCATGACTCGGACCGACGCTCACGACGAGGTTTGCGATGAGCCCAATGCCGCGGGCGAGACCCCGCTCTTCGATCCGGGCCGCCGAGCCGATGTCCTGCCTGCACGCGACGTGCCACTGGGCGGGCTGCGCGGGATGACGGTCAGCCGCTCGCTCCCCCAACGCGAGGTGCCGACCATCGGCGCGTGGTGCTTTCTCGACCGGTTCGGCCCGCAGCGCACCACCATGCGTGTGGAACCCCACCCGCACATCGGCCTCCAAACCGTGACGTGGCCGCTCACGGGCGAGATCCGTCACCGCGACTCGGTGGGCTCCGACGTGGTGCTGCGCCCTGGCGCCCTGAACCTGATGACGAGCGGCCACGGCATCTCGCATTCGGAGTACTCGGTCACGGATGAGCCCATCGATCTCGACGCGCTCCAGCTGTGGGTGGCGCTGCCGGAGAACGCGCGCCATGGCGACCATGGCTTCGAGTCCCACGAGGGCCTGCCGACGGTCGCCCTGGCCGTCTCGCAGCGCACGGCCGCAAGCGACACGGCGAGCGACACGGCCGATGCCGTCGCAGTGGTCGTGATGGGCACCTTCGCGGGCACCACCTCCCCGGCGACCACGTACACGCCCATCGTGGGCGCGGAACTGCGCGTGCCCGCGGGCACGACCGTCAGCCTGCCACTCGAGAGCGCGTGGGAGCACGGCCTGGCGCTGATCGACGGCGACATGCGCGCGTGGGACGAGCACGGCGAACCGCTCCCCGACCCCGGCGCGGGCGACATCCTCTACCTGGGCAACCGGCGAACCAAGGTGACGGTAGGCACTTCCCGCGGCGCGCGCATCTTCTTGCTCGGCGGCGAGCCGTTCCCCGACGACCTGGTGATGTGGTGGAACTTCGTGGGACGCAGCCACGAGGAGGTAGCCGAGGCCCGCCGCGAGTGGGAGGCACGGGCACCCCGGTTCGGGCACGTGATCGGCCACGACGACACCCGCGTGCCCGCGCCGCCCATGCCTGAGGTACGCCTCACCCCACGTCGCCGCAGGTCCGTCAGCCCGTGAGTCCCCTGGCGCGCGCCACGACCCGGCCGCGCTGCGAGTCCCAAAATCGCGACAGCATGTCGCGCGCCTCCGCCTGACCCGCATCGGCCCCAAAAAGTTCGGTGCCCGGCTCGAAACGCATGCCCTCCGCGAGGGGACCCGCGGGCACGGGGTCGAATCCGATCGCGTTCACCAACGCCCCGACGGCGGCAACCTCGTCCGGGTCGTCGCCCGCGATCGCCATCGCGAGCCGGTCCCCGTCCCCCACGGGCCGAGCCAGTTCTTCGAGGGCGTAGGCACTCAGGTGGCCCAAGGTCTTCACGACCCGCGCACCCCGCAGGTGCGACTGCACCGTCTGCGACGTAGACGTCGTGGGGTCATCCAGATCCGGCCGCGCGCCGTCGAGCTCCCACCAGTAGTTCATCGCATCCACCACCAAGGCACCGTCGAAGGCCGCCGAAGGCAGCTGGCGATACCGACCCAACGGGATCGCCAGCACCACTATGTCGGCGCGCGCGGCCTCCTGCACGGACACGGCCGATGCGCCCGGCGCCGCGGATTCGACGTCGGCTCGTAGCTGCTCGGGCGGGCGCGACGCGGCGACCCTCACCTCGAGCCCTGCGCCTTGGCCGAGGACGGCGATCGCGCGGCCGATGCGCCCCGCACCGATCACGCCAAGCGTGGTCGGGAGGAGTGCGGAGGTCACCTCCGTACCCTAGGCGATCGCGCGGCGGGCCGGGCGGCGCGCTGGGTAGGGTGGCTGGGTGTCCCCTTCTCCCGCGCTGTCTCCCCGCGCAGTCTTCCTCGACATCGACGGCACCTATGCCCATCACGGCGTGGTGCCGCCCGCCCACGAGGACGCCGTGAGGCGTGCGCGGGCAAACGGCCACCGGGTCCTGTTGTGCACCGGCCGCCCCCGCTGCGCGGTGTCGCCGCGACTGCTCGCCGCCGGCTTCGACGGCGTGATCGCCGGGGCGGGCGCGTACGCGGAGATCGGCGGTGAGGTGCTGCACGACGAAGTGTTCCCGCCCGGGCTCGCGCGCCGGACCGTCGATGCCCTCGCGGCGTATGGGGCCGTGCTCCTACTCGAATCCACCGCCGCGATGTACGCGCTGCCGCCGGCGCGCGACGCGATGGAGGCCCGCGCTCACCGGCCCGGCATGGCGGAGGCGCAAAAGGAACTCTGGGACGACCTGCGCGCTGCCCGCCGCGTGGTCGACACCCTGCACGGGCTGGACTTCGCAAAGGTGGTGACGCTGTCCGCTGATGTGGACCTCACGGAGATCGCCGCGGCGATCGGACCCGAGGTCGCGGCCGTCGAAACCTCACTCAAGGACCTGGGCAAAGGCGCCGGTGAGCTGTACCTTGCCCACGTCTCCAAGGCGGTAGGAATCGCCGCGGTCGTCGGGAGCCTGGGCTTCACCCCTGCGGAGGTGATCGCCATGGGCGACGGCCCCAACGACATCGAAATGCTCGAGTATGCCGGAACCGCCGTGTCAATCGCAGGCGGGCACCCGGACGTTCTCGCCCTCGCCGATCTGGTGGCCGACCGCCCCGAGCACGCGGGCCTGGCCGGCGCGTTCACGGAGCTGGGCCTCATCTAGCATCGGCCGTCGGTGCCACAATGGGTGCCAGTTGGCGCCCACTGCGCCGCCACCCCCCACGAGCTAAAGAATGGTCCCCGCATGCCCCAGCCCTCCTCCACGCCAGCACTGACCGGCGCACCCCAGTCGGTGTCCCGCCGTGACGAGTTGGTGATGCGCGTCCTCATCGTGTCCGCGTTCACCGTGATTCTGAACGAGACCATCATGGGCGTCGCGATCCCACACCTGATGAAGGACCTGGGCATCACGGCGATCGCGGCCCAGTGGCTGACCACCGCGTTCCTGCTCACCATGGCCGTGGTCATCCCCATTACT
Organism: Demequina sp.; assembly: GCA_046295115.1. Classification (GTDB taxonomy): domain Bacteria; phylum Actinomycetota; class Actinomycetes; order Actinomycetales; family Demequinaceae; genus Demequina. The sequence goes on along the minus strand of JBKBNW010000035.1, from coordinate 8,560 downwards.
GGGTTCCTGCTCCAGCGCTACCCGACGAGGCCGCTGTACATCGGCGCGATGGCGCTGTTCGTGGCGGGCACCACGCTCGCGGCCCTCGCCCCCGGATTCGAGGTGCTGCTGGTCGCGCGCGTGATCCAGGCGGGCGGCACCGCCGTCATGCTGCCGCTGCTGATGACCACGGTGATCAGCCTGGTGCCCGAACGCGAGCGCGGGCGCCGCATGGGGACCATCGGCGTGGTGATCTCGGTAGCCCCCGCGCTCGGTCCGACCATCTCGGGACTGATCCTGTCGGTGCTGCCGTGGCGGTTCCTGTTCGTGTTCGTGCTGCCCGTCGCGCTCACGGTGCTGGTTTTCGGGATCCTGCGCATGCGCAGCACCAACGAGCCGCGCCGCTCTCGCATTGACGTGCTGTCGGTCGCGCTGTCCGCGGTGGGATTCGGTGCGCTCGTCTTTGGCCTCAGCCTGATCGGCGAGTCCGCGGAAGGCGATCCGGGCAACGCGATCGGCGCGCTCGGGGTCGGCGTAGCGGTGCTGGCACTGTTCGTGTGGCGCCAGATCGTGCTGCAGCGCAGCGACATCCCGCTGCTCGACCTGCGCGTGTTCAAGGTGCGCACGTTCTCGGTAGCGACCGGAATGTTCATCGTGAGCATGATCGCGATGTTCGGCACCATCATCCTGCTGCCGCTGTTCATGCAGAACGTGCTGGGTCTCACCGTGCTTGCCAGCGGACTTCTCCTCCTCCCTGGCGGCATCACGATGGGTGTGCTGGCGCCGGTCATCGGCCGCGCCTACGACCGCATCGGCCCGCGCCCACTCCTGCTGCCCGGCACCGTCCTGGTCGCGACTGCGCTGTGGGCGATGTCGCTGACCCTCGCCGCGACCACTCAGTGGTGGGTGCTGCTCGCGTGCCACGTGACGCTGAGCATCGGGCTCGCGCTCATCTTCACCCCGCTGTTCTCCGCGAGTCTGGGATCCCTGCCCCGACGCCTGTACTCGCACGGCTCTGCGACGGTGTCGACCATGCAGCAGGTCGCCGCGGCCGCCGGCACGGCCCTGTTCGTCTCCACGATGACCGCCGTCGCGCTCACGCAGACGGATGCCGGTGCCACCGCGGTCGACTCTGAGGCGTCCGGTATCCGCGCGGCCTTCATGGTCGGCGCGATCCTCGCGACCCTCGGGATCGCACTGGCGACGCTGATCCGCAAGCCCGCGCCTGTCGAGGGCGCGCACGGCGAACTCGTGCCGGCCGACGCGGTGCCCCTGCACTGATCGCGGCGAGCACGCGCGCCCTCAGCGGGTGAAGTCGGCCTGCGCTGAGGTGCGAGTCGCCGCACGCACCCGCGCGAGCATGTCCTCCGTCATGTCGGGGAGCGCGTCCAGCGCGAACCACGCGGCGTCCGTGTTCTCGCCGTCCGCTGGGCTCGGTTCGCCGCTGACAAAACGAAAACTGAAGGTGAGGTCGAGGTACTGCGCGCGGTCCCCGTTGTCGTATTGCATGGGCTCCCGTGCGTGCACCCGCACCAGGGCCACCGGCTCGGCCACCACATCGGCCTCCTCCAGTACCTCGCGAGCACCGGCCACTGCCGGCTGCTCGCCGGGGTCGATGATTCCGGTCACGGGCGTCCACTCGCCGTTATCCGCGCGGCGCACCAGCAGCACCTCGCGCCCGCCGCCCGGCCCGTCGCGCAGCACCACCGCTGTCACTCCGGGAAGCCACAGCAGGTCATGGCCCACCTTCTCGCGCAGGCTCAGGACGTACTCCGGGGTCGCCACCGCGTCACTGCGCAATCGGGTCGATGCGCGACCAGTGTGGGTGCTTGGGCTCGCGGCCATCGCCAGAGGACCTGCGAGTCACCCGGCGAGCGAGCCACGGCAGCACGTAGGTGGCGTAGTAGCGGGCCTCTGCGACAGGGCCGGCCGGCGCCGCCTCTGTCCCGCCCGCCACGGGCAGCTCCGTCTTGACGCCGAGTGCGGTCAGCACGCGTGCGGCGACACGACTATGGCCCAATGCATTGAGGTGAAGGCGGTCAGGGGACCAATACGGTGCACGCCGCAGCTCCTGGTCCGACCAGTTGTCGACGAAGGTGATCTCCGGACGGCCCGCCGCGAACTCGCGCGTCGCCTCGAGGAACTCGTCCCCCCGCTGCCTGATCATGGAGCCCCGCGGCAGCCGCGCGGTGGGGTCGCCGCCGCTCAGGACCACGAGCGCGACACCCTCCTGCGCGCATCGGTCCGCGACCCTGGCCGCATACTCCATCACGCGCTCGACCCCAAAGCCGGGACGCATCATGTCGTTGCCGCCGCCGTTGAAGGTCACGAGAGTCGGCCTGGGGTCGAGGGCGAGCGCGGCCTCGAGTTGGTCCTCGACGATAGGCGCGATGAGCCGCCCGCGAATCGCGAGATTCGAGTAGAACAGGGGCTCAGTGCTCGACTGCGCGAGGCCGGCGGCCACCAAATCCGCCCACCCCCGTACCGAGCCGTCGCCTAGCCGGTCCCCTACTCCCTCAGTGAAACTGTCCCCGATCGCCGCATAACGCATGCGTCGAGACTATCCCGTGGCAAGGCAGTGGCACGATGGACTCATGCCGTCATTGACCGACTTCACCGCCACCGCCCTCACCGGCGAAGAGCGGCCCTTGTCCGAGTTCGCCGGCCGGGTCGTGCTGGTCGTCAACACCGCGTCCAAGTGCGGGCTGGCCCCGCAGTTCGAGGCCCTCGAGTTGCTGCACCAGCAGTTCAAGGACGAAGGCTTCACTGTGCTGGGTTTTCCCAGCAACCAGTTCAAGCAGGAGCTGTCCGACGCCGAGGGCATCGGGGACTTCTGCCAGAAGAACTACGGCGTGACGTTCCCCATGTTCGCCACGATCGACGTCAACGGCGGGCGGGCGCACCCGGTCTTCCAGTGGCTGCGGTCAGAGGCGGGCGGCGCGCTGGGCTCCGCGATCAAGTGGAACTTCACCAAGTTCCTGGTGGGGCGCGACGGTCACGTGATCAAGCGCTACGGCCCGCAGACCGATCCGATTGACATCGAGGGCGACATCGAGGCGGCCCTCGCCAACTGACGCGGGAATGAAAAGCGTCCCGCGTGCGCTCTTAGTTGAAGCATCAACTGATCTACACGAGGAGCACCACGTCTATGACGCGAGTCCAGTTCGGCATCGAAACCTTTGGCGACATCCCGCTGGCAGACGACGGCACCCTGATGACGCATGCCGCCGCCATCCGCCAGGTGGTCGATGAGGCCGCGCTTGCGGACCAGATCGGCATCGATGCCGTCGCCCTCGGCGAGCACCACCGCGAGGACTTCGCCATCTCCTCCCCCGAGATGGTGCTGTCCGCCATCGCGGCCCGCACCTCGAAGGTGAGCCTCGGCTCCGCCGTGACGGTGCTCAGCTCAGACGATCCGGTGCGCGTCTTCCAGCGTTTCGCCACCCTCGATGCCGTCTCGTCAGGCCGCGCCGAGGTGATCCTTGGCCGCGGATCCTTCACCGAGTCCTTCCCGCTCTTCGGCTATGACATGGCCGACTACGAGCTGCTCTTCGACGAGAAGGTCGAGATCTTCTCGAGGCTTCTCACCGAGAAGCCGGTGTCGTGGGAAGGCAAGACCCGCCCGGCGCTCGTGGATGCGGACGTCTATCCCAAGACCGAGTCCGGCAACCTCAAGACATGGGTCGGCGTCGGCGGCTCACCTCAGTCCGTCATCCGTGCCGCCAAGTATGGATTCCGGCTCATGCTCGCCATCATCGGCGGCCAGCCCGAGCGGTTCGCTCCGTACGTGGACCTGTACCGCCGCGCTGCCGAGCAGCTGGGCACCACGGCCCACCCCGTGGGCATGCACAGCCACGGATTCATCGCGGCCACCGACGAGGAAGCCCGCGAGGCCTATTACCCCGGCTACAAGGCAATGATGGACCGCATCGGCGCCGAGCGCGGTTGGCCTCCCATGGCCCGCTCGTCTTACGACGCCGAGATCACCAGCGGCTCGCTGTATGTGGGCTCCCCCGAGACCGTCGCGCGCAAGATGGCGGCCGCGATCAGCGCTCTCGACGTAGGCCGTTTCGACTTCGTCTACACCGGCGGCGGTGCCATGCCCGCGCGCCAGCGCATGCGCGCCGTCGAGCTCTATGGCACCGAGGTGATCCCGCGCGTGCGCGAGCTGGTGGCAGAAGGCTCACGGCCATGAACCTCATCGGACGCCGCACCGTCGGACGCCGCACCGTCGGACGCCGCACCGTCGGAATCCTGGGCGCGGGCAAGTTCGGGACCGTCATGGCTCGCCTGGCTGTCAACGCCGGTCACCGTGTCTTGGTCGCGGGGTCGGGAGACCCGTCGCGCATCGCACTGACATTGGAGGTCCTCGCCCCAGGCGCGGAGGCCACGACGGCCGATGCGGTGGCGCGGGAATCCGACATCGTCGTCCTCGCGCTGCCGCTGGGCAAGTACCGCACGCTCGACGCGGAGTCCCTCCGGGGCAGCGTCGTTGTGGACGCCATGAACTACTGGTGGGAAGTCGACGGGGCCCGCGAGGAGCTCTCCGCGCCGTCCACGTCCACCACTGAGATCGTCGCGGACCACCTTGAGGGCACCCGGGTGGTGAAGGCTTTCAACCACATGGGTTATCACGATCTCGACGAAGGTGCGCTCCCCGCGGGCGCACCGGGACGGCGCGCGATCGCGCTGGCGGGAGACGACGCCGGTGCCCTCGATGCGGCGCTGGCGCTTGTTGATTCGCTGGGGTTCGACCCCGTCGTCATCGGCGGCCTCGCGGCGGGCCGCGCTCTCGAGCCGGGCACTCCGGCGTTCGGCGCGAACGTTGATGCCGAGCGGCTCTTGGGCCTCGTGCACGGGGCTGGCGTGGACAGCGCGCCCGTCCGCTAGCGGACCTGCCCGCCCTTCGGCCCCTCGTCTCGTGGCCCGGCACCCAGCCGCGCGATGTCCTGTTGAACCCGGACAGGCTCGGCCGCCAGCGGCGCGCCGGGCACGCAGAGTGCGGCATCGAGCGATCCCACGGGATCCTTGGCGAGCGCCGCGAAGGCTGACCGCCAATCCGTCGGGTCACCTCCGGGAGCGGAGAACAGCTCAAAGGTCACGCCAATCGCCTCGTCGTGGAGCAGCGACTGAACGATCGCCTGGGCGATGTGGCGACGCGCCACCCCACGGCGGCTGTCCACAGGGGTGCCGTCACCCTGCTCAATCCGCACCGCGTCGTGGCCCGAAGGTTCCTCGTCGAACCACCCCGGGCGGATTATCGTGAACGGCAGGCCGCTCGCGCGCAGCAGTCTCTCGCCCCGCGCCTTCCAGTGCATGATCTCCCGCCACGACCCCGTCGCGTGGGTGACCGCCATAGACGTCATGAGGACGATGCGCGGGCGCGCCCCTTCCACAGCGTCCAGCACGGCGGGCACGGCCCCATAGTCAACGTCCTCTGCACTCGAGTCCGAGCCGTGCACCATCACGATGCCGTCGGCTCCGCGCAGCGCGGTCACGAGCGCGTCATGGTCTGTGACGTCGGCGGTCACATGCTCAGCGTGAGGGAGCAACTCTTGGGCGCGGTCCAGATCACGCACCGCCCCGACCGGGTGGAGGCCGTGCGCCGCGAGCGCCGGCACCACCACGCGACCGATAGACCCCGTCGCACCGATCACGAGCACCCGATCCATGCGAGCAATCCTGCCGCATACCTGCCTGACCGTGCGTTTTCCACCCCCGGCGTACCGGGCCTCGGGCTAAACGAGGTCAGGTAGAATGTCATCCGAAGTCAGGTCGAGTGGCGCCGCCCCTCCGGCCCTGTCCTTGCCCGTTCCATGTGATTGCTCGCCCGAGCGCTTGATTCGCCTCGTGCCAGCAGCTCAGCGATCCAGTGACCGGACCCAGGTGGTTTTTTGCTCCTCGCGTGTGTAGCGACCGTCGTCGCCACGTGTGTCCTGGCCCCCCTCGTGACGCGCCTGCTCGGGCGCAGCGCCGGCTGGATCCTGTCGATCCCGCTGATCGCGGCGGCGGCGGGACTCATCTATATCGGTTCCGGCACCCAGCACGTTGCTTGGATGCCCACGCTCGGGATCGGCTTCGACCTCAGGCTCGACGGCTTGGCCCTGACCTTCATGATGCTGGTGCTACTCATCGGCGCCGTGGTCCTCACGTACAGCTCACGCTACTTCGCGGTTGGCCGTCACACCAGGTACTTCACACTAATGACCGGCTTCGCCGCCGCGATGACCATGCTGGTGCTTGCCGACGATGTGGTGCTGCTATTTGTCGCGTGGGAGCTCACCACGTTGTGCTCGTTCCTGCTGATCGCGCGCTCAGGCCCCAAGGCCCGCAAGCCCGCCGTCCGGACGCTGCTGGTGACCGCGATGGGCGGCCTGGCACTCCTGGGCGCCGTCACCACCATGGCCGTCGTCACCGGCACCACCCAGATCAGCGCGATCGTCGCGGACCCCATCTGGCAAGAGAGCTCGAGCACGACCACCACGGTCATCGTGTTGGTCGCGATCGCCGCCTTCACCAAGTCCGCTCAGTTCCCGTTCCAGGCCTGGTTGCCGGACTCGATGGTCGCGATCACCCCGGTCAGCGCCTACCTGCACGCCGCCGCAATGGTGAAGGCCGGCATCTACCTACTGCTGCGCTTCTCCCCCGCCTTCTCCGAGGCACTCCTGTGGAACACGATGCTCATCACTGCGGGTCTCATCACCGCACTGTTGGGCGCCGTCGCGGCGCTCCGGCGGTACGACCTCAAGGAGCTGCTGGCGTACTCAACCATCAGCCAGCTGGGCCTGCTCGTCGCGATGATCGGTGTCGGCACTCCTGAGGCGCTGACGGCCGCCACCGTGCACACCGTCGCCCACGCGCTGTTCAAGTCCGCGCTGTTCCTCTTCGTCGGCGTGATCGACCACCGCGCCGGCACCCGCGACATCCGAGCCCTCACACACATGCGCATCCGCATGCCCGTGACGCTCACCGCCATCACGGTGTCCGCGATGTCGATGGCGGGTCTGCCGCCGCTGCTGGGCTTTGTGAGCAAGGAGTCGATGTTCGAGGCCTTCGTCGACGCCCCGGCCACCCCGTGGGGACCCATCGTCATCACGACTGCCGCAGCGATCGCCTCCGCGCTGACCTTCGCGTACTCGGCCCGCCTCGTCATCGGCGCGCGCGGTCACGACCCTCACGGCCGCGTGGTCACCGAGGTCCGCCCCGCCATCTGGATCGCGCCGAGCCTGTGCGCGATCGCCGGCCTGGGTCTGGGACTCGTTCCCTTCGTCCTCGATCCCCTCATCTCCGGCGGAGCGACCGCGGCTTCCGGTGTCGAGGTCGACACTCACTTGGCGCTGTGGCACGGGGTCAACCTGCCGCTGATGATCTCGGCGGCCGTCATCACCACCGGTGTGCTGCTGGTGCTCGCGCGCAAGAAGATCCAGCCGGTGCTGCTCAAGTACCGCCTGCCGTTCTCCGCTCTCGACGTGGTCGAGGCCACGCAGGCCGGCATCATCCGCCTCGGCGCGGTGGTGGGCGGCTGGTCCGGCACCCTCGCCCCGCGCCTCCACCTCGCCGTCCCCGTGCTCGTGACCGTCGTGATCGGTGCCGTGGGTGCCATCGGAGTCTCCGGCCTACCTGCACTGGAGGGCGACACATCCCGTCCGCTCGACTGGGTCCTGGTAGTGCTTCTCGCTGCTGGCGTGATCGCGGCCATGATGGTGTCCACTCGCGTGGGTGCCGTGGTCGTCGTCGGCGTGGTCGGGTTCGCGATGACGCTGTGGTTCATGTCGCTCGGCGCCGCCGACGTCGCCCTCACCCAGCTGCTCGTCGAGATCCTCACCGTGACGGTGATGGTGCTACTGCTGCGCCGCCTGCCTACCAAGTTCGCAAGCACGCCGCTGCGCCGCAGCGTGCCGTCCCTGGTCATCGCGGTGTCCGCGGGTCTGGTCACCGCCATCGGTGTGTGGGCTCTGACCGGCCGCCGCCCCATGTCCGACGCGGCACGGTACTACCTCACCGAAGGCCAGGAGGAGACGGGCGGAGCGAACCTCGTCAACACCATCCTGGTCGACTTCCGTGCGCTGGACACGTTGGGCGAGCTCACGGTGCTGGGTGTGGCAGGACTCGTCATCGCGACGCTGCTGCGCTCGCGCCGCCCCGCCTCGGCGCGACGCATCGACATCGACGTGCAGTCCCCGCTGGCCGATGCGCTCGACAACTCGGTCTTCACCCGCACCCTGGCCAAGCTGGTGGGCCCGCTCATCGTGGTGCTGTCGATCTTCCTGCTGCTGCGCGGGCACCAGGAGCCCGGTGGCGGCTTCATCTCCGCCCTGGTCGGTGGCGCCGGCTTCGCGCTCATCTACCTCATGTCCCCCACCGACGACGTCAAGCGCATCCGCTGGCCCTACCTGGCCATCATCGGCGCCGGTGTCATCATCGGCACGGGAACCGGGTTCCTCGGCTTCGTCGAGGGCTCGTTCCTCACCCCGCTGCACTTCTACATCTTCGACATGCACCTCACCACGGCGCTGGTCTTCGACGTCGGCGTGTATCTCGCGGTGGTCGGTGTGGTGCTGGCCGCATTCAACCTGCTGGG
>JBKBNW010000034.1:0-14913 GCA_046295115.1 Demequina sp. | reverse complement strand
CGGACTCGGCGACGCGAATGATTCCCTCCGGGATCGCGGGCGCGAGCCGGGCGAAGGTGTGGCGGTCGACCTCAAGGGTCTTGAGGTTGCGAGCGTTGACGCCGATTACGCGGGCCCCTGCGTCGACGGCGCGGGAGAGCTCCTCCTCGTCGTGCACCTCCACGAGCGCACACATCCCGAGCGAGTGCACTCGCTCTACGAGGCTCTCGAGCGCCATCTGGTCGAGTGCTGCGACGATCAGCAGCACCACGTCGGCACCGTGGGCGCGCGCCTCCCACACCTGGTACGGCGTGACGATGAAGTCCTTGCGCAGGATAGGGATGTCAACCTTGGCGCGGACCGCATCCAGGTCGGCAAGAGAACCTCCGAAGCGGCGCTGCTCGGTAAGGACGGAGATCACGGTCGCTCCCCCGGCCTCGTACTCGGTCGCGAGCGACGCCGGATCCGCAATGGCCGCCAGGTCGCCCTTCGAGGGGCTCGAACGCTTGACCTCGGCGATCACGGAGACCTCGTCGGATGCGAGCATGGCGCGCGCGTCGATCGCGCACGGGAGTCGCGCTGCGCGTTCCTTCAACTTGTCCATGGACGTCGCGGATTCTCGCTGTGCGAGGTCCTCCCGCACACCTGCAACGATGCTCTCCAGCACGCTCATTTGCTGCCCCCTTTGCGTCGCTCCCATGCTACCGTCGGGCCCGCGATCCGCAGACCGTCGGCCGCCAGCGGTGTCGTTGGCGGCGTCAGGGCGCCAGGTACGGCTCGAATGCCGGGATGTTGCGCACCACCCAGAAGACCAGCAGTACCGCTGGTATCGCGATCGCAAGCCACACAGGAACCGTGGGCGGCGGCGCGCCCCGCCACGCGCGGCGCAGCCACTGCGCCATGAAGAGGGCACCAAGCGGCACGATCATCAGCACAACGACGGGGTTCAACCCCAGGGCCGTCACGAGATCCCCCCGGGCGAGCTCGTGCACTGCCCGCAGACCCCCGCACCCGGGGCACCAATGGCCCGAGCCCGCGAGGAACAGGCAGGACGGAAAGAACCCCGCTCGGTAAGGGTTCGCCAGCGCGGTGTACGCGGTGGCGAGCACGAGAACGGCCGAGGCGCTCAGCGGCGCCGCGAGGCGGCGGACCCGGGAGTCAGCCTTGCGCGGGGCGAGAGCCTCGGCCGTCGTCGAGTGCACCTAGAGGCCGGTGGTCGTCAACTCGTAGTTGCCCGTTGCGACGAGGATGCCGACCACGACGGCGAGCAGCGTGTAGAGCACGGTGGCGAGGATGCCAAGAATCAAGCCGACCTGTCCCAGCGTGCCGTTGGTGGCGAGCCCTTCGGCCTGCGCCTTCTTGGACTTGAGCCCCACGATGATGGCGGGGATCGACGTGAACCACGCACAGCACAAGATGCCGAGGATGCCGAGAACGAGCGAAATCATGCCCAGGCTGTTCTTCGACTCGTTGCCTCCGGCGCCGGGGAACGGCTGCGGTGCCGATGGCGGCGGGGGCGGTGGGTAATCCGTCATACGTTTCTCCTATGGGTCAGCGCGGTCGACGGTGTCGACCGCTACTTCAGTGGCTGGCCGTGCCCCAGAGCGCGCAGGGCCGCCCCGGCGGCAAGCGCGACGACCGCGAGTCCGACTCCCACCCACACCACAGGCCAGATGGGGAACGCGATGCCCACCGCGGCGACGAGGGCCGCCGTGATCAAGCCGACGTTCGTCACCCACGCGGCGACGGTCTTGCCGTGGTTGGAATGGGCCTCGTCGGGGAGGTTCTCCGGGGCGATCTCAATACTCGACATACCTTCTCCTTGCCAGTCGTGGGGACAGTCTAGCCACGCCCAGCAGCGGCCAGTCGCGACGCCAGCGCGATGGCCCGCATCAGCGCAGCGGCCTTGTCCTTGGTCTCTTGGTCCTCGTTCGCCGGGACGGAATCCGCGACCACGCCGGCACCCGCCTGCACATGCGCGACGCCGGATTCGATGAGCGCGGTGCGGATCGCGATCGCCATGTCCATATCGCCAGCAAAGTCGAAGTACCCCACTGCGCCGCCGTAGAACGCGCGCCGCGCGGGCTCGATCTCGTCGATGAGCGCGATCGCGCGCGGCTTGGGCGCGCCCGAGAGCGTCCCAGCCGGGAACGTCGCGGTAAACACGTCGACCGGCCCGTACGCCCCCTCGAGGTCGCCCTCCACCGTCGAGCAGATGTGCATGATGTGGGAGTAGCGGTTGACGCGCATAAACTCCACGACCTCCACCGAGGTGGGCTCGCACACCTTGACCAGGTCGTTGCGGGACAAGTCGACCAACATGACGTGTTCCGCGCGTTCCTTGGGATCCGCGAGCAGCTCCTCTTCGAGCCGGCGGTCCTCCTCCACCGACCCCCCGCGCCGCCGCGACCCCGCGATGGGGAACGTCGACACGCGGCCGCGGTGCACGGCGACCAATGACTCCGGGCTTGCCCCGACCACTGCGAAGTCACGGCCCGCGTCGTCCTGGAGCTGGAAGCAGTACATGTATGGGCTCGGGTTGAGCGTGCGCAGCACGCGGTACACGTCAAGCGCCGACGCGGCGCAGTCCACGTCGAAGCGCTGCGCGGGGACCATCTGGAAAACCTCGCCGTCGCGGATCGCCTCTTTGGCGAACTCGACCATGCGCTCGTATTCGCCGGGTGCGCTGCGGTGGCTCACGCCCGGCTCCGGCACGTCGTCCCTCAGCACCGAGACCTCCCCTGCCGGCGCGTCCACAAGGGCGCGCTGCATCGCGTCGAGCCGCCCGAGGGCGTCGGAGTGGGCGCGCTCGATCCCGGTCGCCTGCGCGTCGGCATTGACCGCATTGGCGATGAGCCACACCGAACCGTCGTAGTGGTCGATCGCCGCGATGTCGGTCGCGAGCAGCAAGTGAGCATCGGGCACGTCGATGTCCTTGGGCGCCTTCTGCGGAAGGGTGGGTTCCCACTGCCGCACCAGGTCCCAGCCGAGCACCCCCACGAGGCCGCCGGTCAAGGGCGGGAGTCCCGGGATGGGCTCGGATCGCAGCTCGCGCAGCGCGGCACGGATCACGTCCAGCGGCGCGCCGTCGGCAAGGCCAACGGGAACGTCCCCCGACCACCTCGCCTCGTCCCCATCGACCGTGAGCGCCGCGCGGGAGTGGACTCCCACGAACGAGTAGCGGCCGCGGGTGCCGTCCGGCTCCGCCGACTCGAGAATGAAGGTGCCGGGCCGGCCCGCGGCGAGCGCCCGGTACACGGCCACCGGCGTGAGCCCGTCAGCAAGCAGCCGGCGCACGACAGGCACTACGCGATGAGTCGTGCCGAGCGCGACAAACTCGTCGAGGGCCGGCCAGGTCTGACCCCACTCGACGCGCACCGGGGCGCTCATGGCGCGTCCCCGTCAACAGCACGGTCCCCGTCAACGGCACCGAGGTCGCCACCTGCGTCAAAGCAGCGCGTCACGCCGGTGTGGCACGCGGGCCCCTCCTGGGTCACCGTCACGAGCAGCGCGTCGCCGTCACAGTCGATCTCGACGCGGTGTACGACCTGGATGTGGCCCGAGGTGTCGCCCTTGCGCCACAACTCACCGCGCGAACGGCTCCAATACACCGCCCGTCCGGTCGTCAGCGTCTGGTGAAGCGCGTCGTCATTCATCCACGCGACCATCAGCACGTCCCGGGTGGCGCGCTCCTGTACGACGGCACATACCAGGCCGTCCTCGGTGCGCTTGAGCCGCGAGGCGATGTCCACGTCAAGAGCCATGGGCACATCCTTCCAGATCCCGCCCCGGCGCCCCTTCACCACGAACCACTTTCGCAGGCGACACGCCGCACTCAGGCGACGCACGTACCCGGCTCGCCCGCGCATCGGGCGTGAAGTGGTTCGCAGTTAAGGGGCAGGCGGCCGATGCGCGGGCGTCAGTCGCGCGTCTGCGACACCCACGCCCCGTACAAGCTGGCATAGATCCCGCCGGCCGCCACGAGCTCGCGGTGCGGGCCTACCTCGACGAGTTCGCCCTGCTCCATCACGGCCACTACGTCCGCACGCTCCGCGGTGGACAGTCGGTGGGCGATGACGACGGCGGTGCGCCCCTGCATGAGGCCCTCGAGGGCGCGGGAGATGCGCACCTCGGTGGCCGGGTCGACGGCGCTGGTGGCCTCGTCGAGGATCAGCAGGTCCGGGTCGCGCAAGTATGCCCGCGCAATCGACACCAGTTGCCGCTCCCCCGCGCTCAGCAGCTCACCGCGAGGTCCGACGGGAGTGTCGATCCCCTGAGGCAGCGCCGCGAGCCACGCGTCGAGCCCCAGCGACTCGAACGCCGCCAGCGCGCGCAGCTCGAGGTCATGGTCGCTCGCCTCCGGCAGCGCATAGGCGAGGTTCGAGCGCACGGTGCCGTCGAACAGGAAGCCCTCCTGCGGCACGACAGCGACGGACCGGCGCAGCGACTGCATCGGAACCTCGCGCAGGTCCACCCCGCCCACGCGCACCACGCCCTCCGTCGGGTCGAAGAACCGCGACATCAGGCGCGCGAGGGAGGTCTTGCCGGAACCGGTCTGGCCCACGAGCGCGATGCGCCGTCCCGCCGGAACGGCGAGGTCGACACCCTTGAGCACCTCGGGCCCGTCGGAGTACGTGAGGCGCACGCCCTCCATCGACAGGTCGCCGTGGCCATGCGGGATCGGCGTGCCGTCGGCGCCGGGATCGGCGACCGTGACTTCCTGGTCGACGAGCTCGAGCACGCGCTTCCAGCCCACCACCGCGCGCTGCATCTCTGCCAGCATCTCGATGATCCACATCAGCGGTCCCGCGAACATGTACACCAAGAACGCGAAGGCCACCACGGTGCCCACGGTCAGGTCGCCGTTGATCGCGAAGATGGTGCCGCCGATCAGCGCCAGGCCCGTCGCAAGCGACTGGCCGATGACGGTGGACGAGAAGTTCGCCGAGGCGAGGATCGAGGCCTTGCGCTCGGCCGCGAGGATGTCGTCGATCTCGCCGTGCAGCTGGTCACGCATGCGCTGCTGCACGCCGTAGGAACGAATGGTGGCCACGCCCACGATCTGCTCCGACGTGCGGCCCATCAGGTCCGCCATCTTGGAGCGCACCACCTGGAACGCGCGCCGCACCCGCGGCTGGATCCACATCAGCGAGCCCACCATCGGCAGGAACGCGAGCAACACCAGCAACGACAACTGCCACGAGTACGCGACCATCACGATGAAGATCACGGTGGACTCGAGGGCGGAGATGATCATCGCCGCGCCGGTCCACTGCATCAGGTCACGCATGGTCTCGACGTCGCCCGTGACACGGGAGACGTAGCGACCGCGCTGCTCCTCGTTCTGGGTCAGCACCGACAGTTCGTGCACCTTGCCGAAGGCGCGAATACGCAACGTCGCGAGGCCCTTCTCCGCGGCCGTCACCATGCGCACACGCACCCGCCACGCGAGCACTGCGGCGATGACGAGCGCCACGGATCCCCCGGCGGCATACATCACCACGGTGTCGACGTCCACGCCGCCTGCGGCGAGCAGGCCTTCGTCCGTGACGCGCTGGGTCAGGAAGGGCACGGCGGCACGGCCCATGGCCGCGAAGGTCGCCAGGATCAGCGTCACGTTCAGGCCCACGCGGAACTCGGGGCTGACCTGCAGGCCCCTCCGGAACATCTGTGCCACGCTCGAATCTTCGGTCATCCCACGTACCCCGCCTCTTCGTCCGCCTGGCGCTTCGAGTCTTCTTCGTAGGCCATCACAAGTTCGCGGTATCCGGCGTCGCGGCCGAGCAGTGCGCTGTGCGAGCCAGCGTCCACGACCCTCCCCGCGTCCACGTGCACCACGTGATCCGCCAACAGGATCGACGCCAGCCGGTACGCGATGATCAGCACCGTCGGCCCCTCGCCGTTGGCGCTCAGCCCGCGCAGGATCTCCTGCTCGACCCGCGGGTCGACCGCGGAGGTCGCGTCATCGAGCACCAGCACGCGCGGCTTACGCACGAGGGCCCGCGCGAGGGCGAGCCGCTGACGCTGCCCGCCAGAGAGGTTCATGCCACGCTCGGCGATGCGCGCATCGAGGCCCGCGTGGTCGCCAGCGCCCAGGGCCTCGACCACATCCAGCACGTTCGCGCGTCGCAGCGCGTCCCACACCTGGTCGTCGGAGAAGGGCTCTCCCAGGGTCACGTTCTCCCGGACGTTGCCCGCGAATACGAATGCCGTCTGAGGCGCCAGCGCGACATGCTCGCCGAGGCTCGCGATCGTGCTGACGTCCATGCCGTCGAGCGTCACCGTTCCGCTGGTCGGCCGCGCCAAACGCGCAGCCGCGAGCGCCACCGTGGACTTCCCGGATCCCGTGGCACCGACGAGCGCCGTCACGGTCCCGGGAGCGAGCTCGAGCGACACGTCTCGGAGGATCACCGCCAGGTTCCCGTCGCCGTCGTCCGCGCCGATGTCCGCGGCATCGAACTTCATCGCTCCCGCCCCTGCCTTCGCAAGCGGCACGTGTCCGGGGTCGTCCACCTCTGTCGCCGCTTGCGCGATCTCGCCTACCCGGCGGAAGGCCACCAGAGCCTGAGGCATCTGCCCCAGTACCCAGCCGAGGCCACGGATCGGCACGGCCATGAGCGTGACGAGGTAGATCGCGGACACCACGTTGCCCACTGACACCGCACCCGCTTCGGCGCGTACCGCGCCCACGATCATGAGGGCCACCGAGCCCAGCGGGACGATGAGGTCCATCAGCGGCTCGAACCAGGCGCTGGTGCGCCCGACCTTAATGTCTGCGTCCTGCAACCCCCGCGCTGCGGCGGCGAAGCGTGCCGTCTCGCGCTCCTCGGCGCCGAGCGCCTTCACCACGGTGCCGCCCTCGAAGCTCTCGTGGGCGATGGTCGACACCTCGGCCCTGAGTGACTGGCCCAGGTCCCACCGGGGGGTGATGACCTTCTCGTAGGCGAGATTAATCGCGAAGATGACGGGCACGACCGCGAGCCCAGTCACGGCGAGCCACGGGTCCATGCGCCACATCGAGTAGCCCGCCGCAAACATCATCACGAACGACCCGACAGTAAACGCGAAGGGGTGGAGCGTGTTGGTCGCACTCTCGGAATCTGACGACATCGCGGACAGCATGCGGCCGGAGGGGTTGGCGCGGTGCCACCCGAGCGGAAGGCTGGCCAACGCATCGGCCACGACCCGGCGGTGACGGGAGCCCACGCCGGCGACGGCGATCCCCTGCACGCCGCGCCGCAGCCCCACGAGCACCGCGTTCAGGATGCCGATGCCGAGGAACACTGCGCCGGCGAGCAGGATCGCCTCGACGGGGTCCTGCGTGATCTCTCCCCAGGTCCCGCCGATCGGATCGCCCTCCACGCCCGGGATCACGACCTCGTCGGTGATCTGCCCCAGCAGCGTGCCGAAGGCCACAGTCAGCAGCGAGAAGGCCGCCGCCGCCGTGATCGCGAACGCAAAGCGCTTGGGCTCCGTACGCATTGCGTGGCGCAGCAACTGAAACGCCTTGCGATTGAAGGTGCCTGACAGCCGGTAATCGGCTGCGTGGCGGCCCGCCGCGCTCATCTGACCTCTATTCCGGCGGCACGCATGGCCGCCTTGACGTCGGAGATCGCCAGCGTGCCAAAGTGGAACACGCTCGCGGCGAGGACGGCGTCCGCGCCCGCGCGCGCTGCCTCGACAAAGTGCTCGGTGGTACCGGCACCTCCGGATGCGATTAAGGGGATCGAGACGACCGCGCGCACGGCGCGGATCATGTCGAGGTCGAAACCAGACGTGGTGCCATCAGCGTCCATCGAGTTCAGCAGGATCTCGCCGGCGCCGAGCTCGGCACCTCGGCGCGCCCACTCGACCGCGTCGATGCCGGTGCCCTGCCTACCCCCGTGGGTGGTGACTTCGAAGCCAGAGTCGGTGGTCGTGTCACCTTGGCAGCGCCGAGCGTCGACGGACAGCACCAACACCTGGCTGCCGAACCGCGCGGCAATCTCCGACACCAGTTCGGGTCGCGCGATGGCGGCAGTGTTGACACCCACCTTGTCGGCACCGGCGCGCAGCAGCCGGTCCACGTCTTCGGTCGAGCGCACGCCCCCGCCGACCGTCAGCGGTACGAACACGCCGTCAGCAGTCCGGCCCACCACGTCGTACGTGGTGTCGCGATTCGCCGAGGACGCGGTGACGTCGAGGAATGTCACCTCGTCCGCCCCGGCCGCGCCGTACGCGCGCGCCAGCTCGACGGGGTCGCCCGCGTCACGCAGGTCCACGAAGTTGACGCCTTTCACCACCCGTCCCGCATCGACATCCAGGCACGGGATGACGCGCACTGAGGTACTCACAGCTCCTCCGGGTTCCACACGTCGAGGATGTCCACGACGATGATCATGGTGCCGCGCTCGGGGTAACCGAGGGCGGGTGGCACGACCATGAGTACGCGCGACCCCGCCGTCTGGTCGCGCAACCCCTGCTGAAAACCGGGGACTGCCGATACCTCGTCCATCGTCACCAGCAGCGGCTCGCGCTCAATGTCCCATGACGTGTCGAAGACGGATCCCGCCTCCCACTCCTCGTCCGAGTCGGCCGGGCTGTCATCGTGATGGACGATGGTGTAGTTCACGAGCACACGGGAGGTGGAACCCACCTGGGTGCCGCCACCGTTGATCAGCGTGGCAACCTCGAGTTCTGTGCTTGCAGCCCGGTCCGGCTCGACCTCGACCACGGGCTCGCCGCGCGCGCCAAGGGTCACCTCGGGCATGCCGGGAACCGCCTCCTGTTGCTCGCCCCGCGCATGCGTGGGCAGCACGTCCACCACGATCGCGATCGGCTCGTGCTCGTCCTCGCCCTCGCCGGGGGGCGAGACCACGAGCACGCGGCCGCCCACGCGCACATTCTGCAGCGCCTCGTAGATTCCCTCGCCGACGATCTCCGGCACCATCAGGAACGATTCGGGTGTGCCATCGAAGGTGTTCATCATGACCGTGCCATCGATCAGCGACTCGCCGTAGATGTCGAGCAGCAGCGGCTGGCCGTCCTGGAGGGACTCCCCATCACCGGCCCACAGCACGCGCGTTTGTTCCTCGACATACTCCAGCCCGGGCTGAAACTCGATGTCTGGGGCAAGGGTGTCGGACTGCACGACCGTCACCCCGGCGATGTCACCTGAAGGCGACGGGCTCGTGTCGGACCCGCCCTCGGTCGCCGAACACGCCGACAGCGCGAGGGCGCAAGCGACTGCCGTCGCGGCGATTCCGCGCATGGGGGGCCCCTTTCAAGACTCGATGGGAGGTGGTCATACTACCCGTGCGGAGGCGGTCGCAAGCGCTTCCAGCAGCGCATCTACCCTGGCGTCCGTGTTCCGGAACGGGTCCTTCAGCAGGACGGTGCTCTTCGCTCCGCCCGCGATCTTGAGATGCACCCAGTCGACCGTGAAGTCCTGCCCCGCGGCGATCGCGGCCGTCACGAACCGACCTCGCAGGTGGGCGCGGGTGGTCGCTGGCGCCACGGTCTTCGCGCGTTCAATGCGGGAGTCATCGACCACCGTCGCGGCGAGGCCGTCCCGGACCAGCCGAGTGAACAGCCCTTTACCAGGTGAGATGTCGTGATACGCGAGCTCCAGCCGTGCCAGGCGCGGGTCGTCCCAGCCGCACGCCAGCCGGTCCCGATACCGCTCGAGAAGGCGCAGCTTGATGGCCCAGTCGATCTCGGTGTCGATCAGCCCCGGGTCCTGGTCGCGCACCGCGCGGATACCGCGCTCCCACAGGTCAAGAATTCTCGCCACCTCCGCGGTGGCGACGATGACGCAGCCCACCTGGGCCCGCACCGCGTCGAGATACTCCTGCTGCACCTGAACCGCAGTGAGGCGCCTCCCATCCACCAGCTCGACGGTCGCCGCGCCAGTGAGGTCGTGAGCCACATCCCGGATGGCCTGCATCTCGTTGGCGAGGGTGAGGTCTGGCAGGCGCACGTGCGCCTCCATGAGGCGCAGCAGCAGGTCGGTCGCCCCCATCTTGAGCAGCGTGGTGGTCTCCGACATCGAGGAGTCGCCCACGATCACGTGCATGCGCCGGTACAGCTCCGCGTTGGCGTGAGGCTCGTCGCGCGTGTTGATCATGGGCCGAGACCGGGTGGTCGCCGAGCTCATGCCCTCCCACATGTGGTCGGCGCGCGGGGAGAAACTGTACGAGGCGCCGCCAGGGCCGCGCGTGATGCAGCCGGCGCCCGTCACGATCTGCCGCGTCACCAAGAAGGGCAACAGCGCCGATGCGAAGGCTCGGAAATCGGCGCGTCGCCTCACCAGATAGTTCTCGTGACACCCGTACGAGTTGCCGGCCGAGTCGGTGTTGTTCTTGTACAGGTGAATAGTGCCCTCGACGCCAGCCTCGGCGAGCCTGCGCTCCCCCTCGGCAATGAGGTCGTGGACGATGCGCTCGCCGGCCTTGTCTGAGGCGATCAGGTCCGTGAGCGAGTCGCATTCGGCGGTCGCGTACTCGGGGTGAGCGCCCACGTCGATGTACAGCCGCGACGCATTCGGCAAGAACACGTTGGAGGAGCGTCCCCACTTCACGACCGAATGGAACAGGTGCCCTGCGACCTCCTCCGGCGTCACAGCACGGGCTTGGGGCGCGTCGAGGTGAAGACCAAACTCGGTCTCCAGGCCGAAGATGCGGCGCTCGGCGGGCACCTCCAGCGGCGGCGGGACCTCGGCGGAGATCCCGTCAGGGAACGCGGCCGCGGCTACTGCCCGCCCTTTTGGACGAACGAACGCACGAACTGCTCGGCGTTGGTCTGGAGCGAGCCGTCGATCTCGTCGAGCAGGCTGTCCAGCGCGTCGGTGCTCTCCGCCTTGGCTGCGGGCGGCGGCGGCGTGGGCTCGGTCGCGTCGTCCTCGAAGGATTGTCCGGAGGTGTGGGTCTGAGGCATGCCCCGATACTATCCCCGCGCGAGCTCGTCAAGGAGGGGGTGCGTGGTCGCGAACGGGTCGTCCAGATGCAGCACCTCTAGCTTGCCGTGAGAGGTCTCTCGGTCGAGGACCACTGACGCCCAGCCCGCGGCGTCCACGAGTTCCGGATAGGTGCCCACGAAGGCCCCCCGCACCGCGGCCCTGGTCGACCCGGGCGGCTGATGCATCGCGCTGGCGACCTCATCCTTATCCGTGAGCCGCGTGACGCCGCCGGCGTCGGTCAACCGGGATGCCCAGCCGTCACCCAGCCGACCCCACTGGAGGTCGAGGGCCGCGAGGCGGGGATCCGACCACGGCATCGGCGCTGCGACACCCTGCGCGTCGATCTCCGTGTGCTTATCGCGGAGCCGACCCAGCAACTGCAGCTTGGCGACCCACTCCACGTCACGCGCCGCGGCGAAGATGTCGCGGCTGAGCGCGTCTAGCACGTCCTCCCAGCGCGCGATCACGTGGGCGTCGTCGGCATCAGCCACATAGTTGCGGCAGATCTCCAGCAGTGCACGCTGAATCTCCAGCGCGGTGGCCTTCTCTCCCGTGGCCAGTGGCAGCGCGGTGGCCAGCGACAGGTCTCGCGACACCGTGCGCACGGCGGCGACGGGCTCCGCGAGCACCAGCGCGTCCAGGCGGTCGTCGTCGGCCTCGATCGCCGACAGCACCAGCGACGTCGCGCCGATCTTGAGGAAAGTGGGAACGTCAAAGCAGTTCGCGTCGCCCACGATCACATGCAGCCGGCGCCAGCGCCTGCGGTCTGCGTGTGGCTCGTCACGGGTGTTGACGATGGGGCGGCGCAACGTCGTCTCGAGCCCGATCTCCGTCTCGATGTAGTCCGCGCGCTGGGAGATCTGGAAACCGGGCTGCTCGCCGCGCTGCCCGATCCCGACCCGACCGGCGCCGATCACGACGGTCCGGGTCACCAGGTGGCTCGTGATGAGCTCCGCCAGCCGTGCGAAGTCGACGTCTCGGCGCACCAGGAAGTTCTCGTGGGTGCCGTAGCTCGCGCCCTTGCCGTCCACGTTGTTCTTGTACAACGCGACCGTGGAGTCCTCCTCCTGCGCGTAGCGCGCGGCGGCCGCGAGCGCGATCGAATCCCCCGCGCGGTCCCACACGACCGCCTCGCGCGCCGTCGCAACCTCGGGTCCCGAGTACTCGGGATGAGCGTGGTCGACGTAGAAGCGGGCGCCGTTGCCGAGCACCGCATTGAGGTGGGCGGGGTCCTCCCACGTGCCGCGCCGCCGCCGTAGCGAGATCAGCCCGTGCTGAGGGTTCCACTCGTGGGCGTCGGTGAGCATGTCCGCCCCGGCCGTCGCGCGATCGCGCCGATGCCCGCGCTGGTCCTGCAGCGGATCCTCGCCCCCGTAGTCCCACGGCGCGCTGCGGCCGTCGGCCCACAGCCGGCAGGCGTTCACGAGCCTCGACGACAGCAGGATGGGGTTGGCCTGGTCACGGCCGGGGTCGACGATCCCGTACTCGGTCTCGATTCCGGCGATGCGCACGGTCAGCCCTCGCGCAGCGAACTCGACGCCACCGACTTGGCCTCTGCCAGCTCCTGATCGCAGGCGGCGTCAACGTGCGCCGCGGAGATGCCGCGCTCGCCACCCGCGATCACGGACTTGATCGCACGGGTCTTGGCCCTGTCGACGGCGTTGCGCAGCAGCGCGCCGGACATGTACCTGCCGTTGGACGGGTCCGCGTACAGCCGGTCCACGCCGCGCTCGATGAGCGTCGCGATCGCGACGGCCCGGTCGCCGCCGGCGGTGTCGAGCGCAGACTGTGCGAGCGGGAGGTCCGCGGTGAGATATTTGGAGAAGATGTCCCGTGCCGACGCGGGATCGGGCCGGCTGATCTCGATCTTGACGTCGAGCCGTCCCGGCCGCAGGATCGCGGGGTCCAGCATGTCCTCACGGTTGGACGCGCCAATCACGATCACGTTGCCCAACTGCTCGATGCCGTCGAGCTCGGTGAGCAGCTGCGGCACGATCGTGGTCTCCATGTCGGAGCTGACGCCGGAGCCGCGTGACCGGAACAGCGCCTCCATCTCGTCGAAGAACACGACCACGGGAGAGCCCTCGGAGGCCTTCGCACGCGCGCGCTCGAAGATAGTACGGATGTACCTCTCGGTTTCGCCCACGTACTTGTTGAGCAGCTCGGGGCCCTTGACCGACAGGAAGTAGGAGCGGTCCGCGCCCACCGCATCGGCAAGCGAGTGCGCCACTGCCTTCGCAATGAGGGTCTTGCCACAGCCGGGTGGGCCGTACAGCAGCAGCCCGCGCGGCGGCGTTAGTGCGTGCTCCCGGTACAGGTCGGGGTGACGCAGCGGCAGCTCGATGGCGTCGCGGATGCGCTCGATCTGCGCCGCGAGGCCGCCAATCGAGGCGTAGTCAACGTCCGGCACCTCCTCGAGCAGCAGCGCCTCGACTCCGGTGCGCTCGACGCGCTCGGTCGCGAACCCCGTGCGCGGGTCGATGATCACGGTGTCGCCCTCGTGGAGGCGTGCGTACGCGTCGCCTCCGACGAGCACGACAATGCGCTCGTCCTCCCCGCGGGCCACGACCAGCACTCGCTCGTCGTCGAGCACCTCGCGCACGATCGCGCCCTGGCCGGACCGCTCGGGTTCGGCCACCCCCACGACCACGCTCATCGCGTTGAGCAGCACCTCGTCGCCCGGCGACAGTTCGGGTCCGACGTCCGGAAGCATCGCCACCCGCAGGCGGCGGCCGTTGCTGACCACGTCCGCGAGGGCGCCCTCGCGCTTGACGAAGGTCGCGAACGTGTGCGGCGGCTGTTGTGCCTGCGCGAGCTTGTCGCGCATGTCGCCGAGCGACTCGCGCGCGGCCTCGAGGAGCCGCTGGAGCTCGGCATTGCGGGACTGCAGCGCCACGATCTTGTCCTGACCTTCGGCAACCATCAGCGGCCTCCGTCCTCGGTACGCCCGCCCGTTTCGCCTCCGTCAGCATCGCCGCTCGCGGCGGGTGCCACGCCCATCTCCACGTCCCTGGTGCGCTCGGCGTCGCGGCGCACACGGCGGACCTTCTTGTCGCTCACCGACCGCTCGCCGAGTTCCTCCGGCGTCCAGTCCGCATCGGCAGGGTACGCCCCCTTCGAGGGACGGCGCTTGCGCAGCGGCGCCTCGACGCCCGGCGCAAGCCGGCGCGAGGTGATCAGGAAGCCGGTGTGACCGATCATGCGGTGGTCCGGGCGCACCGCGAGGCCCTCGAGGTGCCAGGTGCGCACCATCGACTCCCACGCCTGCGGCTCGGTGAAGCCGCCGTGCGAGCGGAGGTCCTCGGCGACCCGCGACAGCTGAGTCGCCGTCGCGACGTAGGCGAGGAAGACGCCGCCCGGGGCCAGCGCATCGGCCGCCGCCTCGAGGTTCTCCCACGGCGCGAGCATGTCCAGCACGATGCGGTCGACGGTGCCGGGCTCGGCAACCTCGCTCACGCGGTCGGCGAAGTCGCCGATCTCGAGGCTCCACGCGGGGTGAGGCCCGTGGAAGTGGCTCTCGACGTTAGCCCGCGCGATGTCCGCGAAATCCTCGCGGCGCTCGATCGAGATGAGCCGTCCCGCATCGCCTACGGCGCGCAGCAGCGACATCGTCAGGGCGCCGGACCCGACGCCAGCCTCGACCACGGTCGCACCCGGGTAGATGTCCGCCATCTGGATGATCTGACCCGAGTCCTTGGGATAGATCACCGCCGCACCGCGCGGCATCGACATCACGAAGTCGCTGAGCAGCGGGCGCAGCACCATGTAGTCGTAGCCGGCGGTATTGGTGACCACCACGCCCTCAGGCTGGCCGATGATCTCGTCGTGAGTGAACTGACCGCGGTGGGTGTGAAAGGTCTTGCCCGCCTCCAGCACGATCGTGTGGTGGCGGCCCTTGGCGTCGGTGAGCTGGATCCGGTCGCCTGCGCGCAGCGGGCCGCGGCGCGCCTCGGCGCCGGCAGGAGGGGTGGGGGTGGTCATGTCTTCAGTCTAGGGCG
>JBKBNW010000033.1:0-15002 GCA_046295115.1 Demequina sp. | reverse complement strand
CACAGGCCTACGTTGACCCAGGCGCCGATCACACCGACTGCGGGCAGAGCGGTGTCGAAGTCTCCGAGCCACGCACGCGTGAGGCCATCGAGGCCGACCACGCGCATGACCTGGTTGACGGCGCCGTTGGTGGCGAGCAACCACGTCCACATGATGCCTGCCGCGACAAGTGGGATCACCTGGGGCAGGAACAGCACGGTGCGGGAGATGCCGGCGAGCCGGCTGGCGCCCATCTTGCGGATGATCGCCGCGGCGATGACTCCGAAGATGACGGGCACAAAAGAGAAGTACACGATGAGCTGGAGGGCGTTGAAGATCGGCCCGAGGAGTTCGGGATCCGTGAAGAGTCGCACGTAATTCGATGCGCCCACCCAGGTGGCCGTGCTGATGCCGTTCCAGTCATAGAAGGAGTACTGCACCGTGGCCGCCAGTGGCCGCAGCACGAACACTCCGTAGAACGCGAGCGCCGGCGCCACGAGAAGCAGCCCCGGCAGCCCCACCCGCAGGCGCCGCACCTTATCGGCACGGCGCCTGCGGCGGAGGTCATCCGACGGCCCTGGAGCGGACGGGAGGCTCGATGCCTTTTCCGTGGTGCGCCAGGACTTAGTCATGAGTGAGGTCACTCGCCAATCTGGTTGAGGTAGTCGGCCTGCACGGATGCGAGCAGGTCCTCAGGGGTCGTACGGCCAGCAACAAGGTTCTGCAACTGGGGGGTCCAGCTCTGAGCGTAGATCGAGCCGGTCGCGTTGGCGATGAAGTCCATCGCGCCGTTGTTCTCGGCCACAGTCGCGCCTGCCGCAAGGGTCTGAGCGATGACGGAGTTGTCGTCGAGCTCAGGCATGAATGCGTCGGCCGGGCCCATGGGGTGCGAGCCGCCGATCTCGATCGCGATGGTGCGAGCGGTGTCGTCGGTGGCAACCCAGTCCAGGAACGTCGCCGCGCAGTCCGGGTTCCCCGCGTTCGCGGAGACACCGTACGTGAGCGGGGCAGACATGGCGCCGAGCTGGCCGCCCTCTTCCAGCGGGGGCATCAGGAAGAAGCCCGCGTTGCCAGGCATCTGGGTGTCGAGGTTGCCCGACTCCCAGTCACCCGTGAAGATGAAGGCGCTGTCACCGTCGATGAAGCGAGCCATCATCTGCGCGTAGTCGATCGAGTTGATGTCGTCGGCGAAGTAGCCGGCCTCAATCCACTTGTTGAGGTGCTGCGCAGCGGCGAGGTTCGACTCGGTGTCGATGTCCGCGCCTTCCTGCTGGTAGACCCACGAGTTGATCTCGCCCGGGTCACCGTAGGACGCCATCAGCGCCTGCAACGGGAATGCGAGACCGCCGGTCGCGCCACCGTTGAACTGGTTGAGGGGGGTGAGGCCCTCGTCCAACGCAGCCTGGAGGTAGGCGTCGAACTCGTCAAGCGTGGCGGGGGGCTCGGTCATGCCGATCTGCTCCGCCAGCTCGAGGTTGTAGAAGACGCCGGTCATCGAGTAGTTCAGACCCATTGCGTACAGCGGGCCGTCGCCACGGCGACCGTTCTCGTCCACGCGCATCTGCTCGAGCTGCGACGAGGGCCACTGGTCCCAGCCGAATGCCTCTGCGTACGAGTCGAGCTCGAGCAGCAGGCCGTCGGACGCGAGCTCCGACATCTGCGGCAAACGCATGATGTCCGTGTCGGAGTCCGCCAGGATGCGGGGTGCGTTCTGGGTGATGACCGCGAACTGGTCCTCACGGATGTTGAACGTGACGTTCGGGTGCTGGTTCTCAAACTCGGCGGCGAGCTCTGCGAAGACCGGGAAGCCGGTCTCGACGTAGGCCTCGACCGTCACGTCCTCAGTTCCGCAGCTGACCTCGCCCGTGGGCGAGGCAGTGACGGTGCTGGCGGCGTCGGGAGTCTCTGCAGGCTCCTCTTCGCCCCCGGGCGGGGAACATGCGGCGAGGGCGAGTAGCCCTGCCGCGCCGATTGCGGCGAAGCGTACGGTGCGCCGCCTAGTGGTGCGGGGTGTGACTGGTGTCTGGGACATCATTGTCTCCCATTCCTCTCCTGCCCAAGTCTTGGGCGCTCGTGCTAAACCGAACTAGCAATCGCTAGCGTCGCGCACGACCGGGCATAATGTCAACTTGGATGGCCTATGGTGGCTAAATCGTTATGGTCCCGGCGGGGAGCGCTATCGCAGCGAGCGGCGCAGCAGGGGCACGAGCAACACAAGGAGGTGACGTGGCTAGCACGCGGGTGACCCTTGCCCACGTCGCCGCGGAGGCGGGGGTGGCCGTTTCCACTGCTTCCCTGGTGCTGTCCGGCCGCGGCTCCGCGGTGCGCATCTCGACCGGCGCCCAGCAGCGAGTACGCGACGCGGCCAAGCGCCTGGGTTACCGCCCGAACGCCGTGTCTGTGGGCCTGCGCAAGGGCCACACCAGCACCCTCGGCTTCATCTCCGACTCGGTGGCCTCGTCCCGCCTCGCCGGTGAAATGATTAAGGGCGCCATCGAGGCGGCACGCGACCGCGGGTTCATGGTGTTCGTGGGCGAGACCGGCGGCAACAACACGCTGGAGCGCCAGCTGCTCGACGCCATGTTCGACCGTCAGGTCGACGGCGTGATCCTCGCGTCGATGCTGACCCACGGGCGGGAGTTGCCCAGCGAACTCACCCGCACCCCCGCCGTGCTCCTCAACATCGCGACCGAGGGCGACCTCGCACTGCCCGCCGTGTTGCCGGACGAACTCCAGGCGGGGCGCGACGCGGCCACCACGCTCGTGGACGCGGGCCACCGTGACATTCACCTGATTGGAGCCGGCCCCGGGCCCGGCGACGTGCGCACCATCTCAAGCGCCGCCAAGCAGCGCCTGGCGGGCATCCTCGAAGTGCTGGGCGAACACGACCTGACCCCCGCATCGGGCCGCGTCATTAACCAATGGCTCCCGCCAGAGGGCTACCGCGCCGCCCGAGCGCTGCTCGAGGACGGCGTGCCGGGTGCGCTGCTGTGCTTCAACGACCGCCTCGCGATGGGCGCCTACCAAGCGGTCCAGGAGCACGGACTGTCGATTCCGGGCGACGTCTCAGTGGTGTCCTTCGACGACGCCTCGATCGCCGGGTGGCTCCACCCAGGACTGACCACGTTTGCCCTGCCGCACCGCGCCATGGGCAAGCGGGCCGCGGACCTGGTCATCGACGTCATCGAGCACGACCGCAGCAACTCCGCCGACCCGGCCCCCGGCACCGGCATCCACCTCATCCCCATGCCTATCCGAGACCGTGACTCGGTACGCCGCCGCGACTAGGCCAGGCCCGCCCAGCAGGAGTAAACGAAAAGGCCCCCTCACCGATCTCTCGGTGAAGGGGCCTTCTTCGCGTGGTGCGCGAGGGGGGATTTGAACCCCCACGCCCTTTCGGACACTGGCACCTGAAGCCAGCGCGTCTGCCGTTCCGCCACTCGCGCGCGACGACAAACTTTAGCACGCCGCGAACGTGCGCCACGTGCCGCACCCGTCGCCAGCATCGGCATGAGCCGTGGCCGGCGGAGGGCCGGCACCCGCGGGAAGCAAGGGAAGTCCCCGCGGGCGCCGGACAGTTGTCAGTATTTGAATGTCTCGACGCTGGTGCGCAGGTTCGCGGACAGCTCGGCGAGCTCGTTCACCGACGCGCCGATCTGGTCGAGCACCTGAGCCGAGTCCGCCGCGGCCTGCGCGACGGTAGCGATGTTGATGGCGATGTCACTCGATCCGGCGGCCGCCTCCGAGACTCCGCGGCTCATCTCACCCGTGGTGGCCGTCTGCTCCTCCACGGCCGAGGCGATCGTCATCTGGAAGTCGTTGATCTGCTTGACGATCTCGGAGATCTCGTTGATCGCGTCGACAGCGCCACCGGTGTCCGCCTGGATGGCCGCCACGCGCCGCGCCACCTCCTCGGTCGCCTTCGCCGTCTCCTGAGCCAGGTCCTTCACCTCGCCGGCGACGACAGCAAACCCCTTGCCCGCCTCACCCGCCCGCGCGGCTTCGATTGTGGCGTTGAGCGCCAGCAGGTTGGTTTGCTCGGCGATGCCGGTAATGACCTTGATCACGTTGCCGATCTCCTGGCTCGACGTGCCAAGCTTCGAGACCTGCTCGTTGGTGGTCTCCGCCACCGCCGTCGCGTGTGCGGCCACACGGGCCGCCTCCGTGGCGTTGTGCGAGATCTCCTTGATCGAGGCACCCATCTGCTCGGCTCCCGCCGCGACGGCCTGGACGGAGCGGTTCACCTCGTCGGCCGCATTCGCCACCACCCCCGCCTGTGTCGACGTCTCCTGCGAGCCTGACGCGACCTGGGCGTTCGCGGCGGACAGCTCCTCCGCCGCCGCCGCGACCGTCTGCGCGGACGACACGACGCCGGCCATGGTGTCCCGCAGCGACGCCTGCGCAGCGGTCAGCGAGGCCGCCATGTCACCCATCTCGTCCCTGCTCTTCACATGTGCCTCGCGCGTGAGGTCACCGTCTGCCAGTGCCTCCAACGCGACCTTGACCTGGCGAGCCGCGCCCGTGACGCCGCGCGCGAGCGCGAGCCCAAGCCCGATGGCGATCGCGACCCCGGCCGCGATCAGTAGCCACAACAGCCGCTCCATCCGCTCCACCTGGGCGGCATTCGCGGCCATCTCCTCTTCAACCTGGGGCCTGATGAGGTCCGTCATACCGCGCGCCTCCTCAACGAACCCGTCCCCGAGTGCGGAGCGCGCCTCCGCACTGATGAACTCCCCCTCATACGCCGGGTCGAAGGCCGAGGCTTGGGCCTGCGTGTATCGCGCCCACTGCTCCTCGACCGCGCCGCCGTCATCGGGCAGCGGGTCGCCGAACAGCTGCTGGAACTCCACACCGAACTCGGCGTACTGGGTCACGAACACCTCTTGCAGTTCCTGCAGGGTCTTGTACCCGGCCGGCAGTTCCGAGTCCGGCACAGATGCCAAACGCAGGCTCTGGGCGCGCATCTCCCACAGTGCGTTCGTCAACTCAGCCACCGCGTGGTCACCGGCGATGGCCTTATCCAGCACCTCGTGATCACGGTCGGACTGGCGGGCGAGCTCCGTGACGGCGAACACGCCCACCGTGACGAGGATCGCGACCACGGCACCGAATGCGCCGAGGATCTTGGCGGTCAGACCAATGCGCAGCCCGCGAGGGCGGGCGGGCGTGGGGTCGGGCGTGTCCATGATGCTCCTTCGAGATGAACGTCCATCCGGACGTTGTCGGCGGACTCATCGGCCGGGCCAAGCGCCGTGTGAGGGATCGCGCGGCCCCTGTAGACAGCACCCGTGAATGCCTCACATCGGGCACGACGGGACCGATGGGCACCAGGATCCACGCGAAAGGAGTGCCGATGGACGCGATCGCATCGATTACCCACCGCATCGGCCTCATCCACCATCGGATCGCCACCGTGTCGACCCCGTCGGTGCCCGTCGCAGTGCAGGTCACGCCTGCCCACGCCTCCGTCGCTCAGGCGCCGCATTCCACTCAGGGGTTCGCAGACCTGCTCGCGGCCGCATCGGGCTCCGAGTCCGTGTATGCGAGCGCGGGCCGGCTCAACAGCGACGGCGTGCCGGTCGATCTCGCGGGCTACGGCAACGGCCACGTCCCCGAATCGGCACTGGCGCCCATCCAGGGGTCGGGCGAGAGGATGTGGGGGCCCGCCGCGGAGTCGCTCAACCGACTGCTGCGTGCCGCGCAGTCCCAAGGCGTGTCGATCGGAGTGACTGATGGCTACCGCGACTTCGCGGGCCAGGTGCGGGTGGCCCAAGAGAAGGGCCTGTACTCGCAGGGCGGCCTGGCCGCGGTCCCGGGCACGAGCCAGCACGGTTGGGGCATGGCAGTGGACCTACGCCTCGATGCCACCGCACAGGCCTGGATGCGGGAACACGCGGGCGCCTACGGATTCGTCGAGGCGGTCCCCCGCGAGCCGTGGCACTGGGAGTTCCACCCGGGCCGGTGACGCCTCCCCTCCGGCTCAGAACACGACGACGATGGAGATGCGTCCGGCCCCGTAGCCCTGAACTGACAGCTCGCCGTCGATTCGGCCAGCCGGTTCTAGCGCCAGCGCGGCCACCTCCGCCGGCACAGTCTCGCGGGGGGAGAACGTGTCCCGCAGTCTCAGGTGGGGGGTGTCGGGCTTGTTGAGCAACGAGGCGGCGACATTGAGGATCTCCACCATGTTGTCGAACTGCGCCGGCGTCACGAACGAATCCGCCACCGACTGCTCCGCAGTCGCGGGCGGCAGTAGGCCGATCGCCGAGCCCGCGCGCGCCGTGAGCGCGACGTCCGCCAGGGCCACGGCCGCGAGCGCGCCGACGTCGTCGACGTACATCGCCACGGTGGCGCCGTCGAGGACGTCGACGCCTGGTGAGTCGCCATTCCACTCGACGTCCCGGCCCAGCATTCCCTCGAACAGCTCTCGCACCTCGTACGCCGTTGGCACCGCCGTGGGCCGCATTGCGGAGCTCACGCGATGAAGGGTTCGATGGTGTCGCGGAACACGTCCGCCGTGAACGGCTTGGAGATGAGGAACAGTGCCCCGGCCTCATCAGCCTGCGCGCGCATGCGCGGCGACCCCTCGGAGGTGACAAACGCGAAGGGAGTCTCGTCCCCTTCGTCGCGCAAGGAACGCAGCAGCTCGATGCCGGTCATCTCGGGCATGTTCCAATCGGACAACACGAAGTCCGGGCGTGACGCACGAATCCTGGCGAGCGCATCGGCGCCGTTCTCGGCCTCCTCGATCTCCCACCAGTCGTAACCGGCCTGCCGCAGCGTCCGGATCACGATCTGGCGCATCACTCGGCTGTCATCAGCGATCACGACCTTCATATGTCTTCACCCACTTCCGTCTCTAGGTCCGTTGACGCCCGCCGTGGCAGCGCCCAGAGGCTCACGCTCAGCGGCGCGCCGCGCCAGTTCAGCCACACGTCCACGATCGCGCTCGCTCCGTCGGTAGCCGGCCGCGTGTGGGCGACCACCGGCAGGGTCAGGGCGCCGCTGTCCGTCACCAGCGACTTCACGTTGCCGCCCACGACGTTCGCAAGCTCTCCCACCGCGTCGGCGAAGTCCGCGTCGTCGACACCCACGTCGTCTGGCAGTGCGAGCAGTGCCCGCGTGAGCCGCTCGCCGGTCTCCCGGCCGGCGGTCAGCAGCACGCGAGTGACCACCCGGCCCTGAATGTCGATCCACGTGAAGCGCGGCTCGACAACCGCGGGTACCTGCGTCCACCAAGGGGTCAGGTGTCCGGGCTCACCGTCGATCATGGTCGTGAACAAGTCGGTAGCGATGCACGTCACGGCGTCGGCGTCGATCATCGCTAGGGATGTGGCTGGCGCGCTCATGCGCGCGCCCCTACCAGGCCGAGCAGCTCTAGTTTGTCGACGATGATCTCCGGGGTGAACGGCTTGATCACGTACTCGTGTGCCCCCGCCGCGAGCGCCCGCACGATCTGGTGCTGTTCGCCCTCCGTGGTCACCATCATCAACGTGATGTCCCTCCACTCCTTCCGTCTGCGGGCTTCGACCACGAACTCGAATCCGGTCATGACCGGCATGTTCCAGTCGATGCAGCACAGCGACACGTCGGGGTGGTCGGCCAGTTGCTCGAGCGCTTCACGGCCGTCGCCGGCCTCGACGGTGTCGAAGCCGATGTCGTGGAGGATGCTGGAGACGATGCGACGCATCACACGGGAGTCGTCGATGACTAGTGCTTTCATGCTGCCTTCTTCTCGTTGGTCCGATACACGGAGGCGCCGACCGACTCGACACGCGTCCACGAGTCGTCGATGCCAAGGGTGGTCTCCGCCGCGCCGAGGAACAGCGTGCCGCCCGGGGCCAGCACCGACCTGACCCGCCTGAGCACCTCGCGCTTGGTGGCGACGTCGAAGTAGATGAGCACGTTGCGCAGAAACACCACATCGAACGGTCCCCCCGCCGGCGGCGCGTCCAACAGGTTGTGGCTGCGGAAGGTCACGAGCTGGCGCAAAGCCGGCGAGATCTCGAAGGTGGCACCCTGACGCTCAAAGTGCTTCACGAGCAACGTCGCCGGGAGCCCCCGGTTGACCTCGAGCTGCGAGTAGCGGCCCGCGCGGCCTTGCGTGAGCATCCGCTCGGACAGGTCGGTCGCCGTGATCGCTGCCCGCAGCCGGGGGAACTCGTCGACGACCGTCATCGCAATCGAATACGCCTCCTGCCCGGACGAGCACGCCGCCGACCACACCCTCAGCTGCGTCCGTCCCGCTGCCACCGCTGCGGGTAGCACCGTCGACCGCAGCGCCGTGAAGGGGGTGAGGTCGCGGAACCACGAGGTCTCGTTCGTCGTGAGCGCCTCGATGACCTGGCCATGGAGGGTGGGGTCGGATCGGAGCGTGCGAATGTACGCGTCCACGTCCGCGGCTCCCAAGGACCGGGCGAGCGGTGCGAGCCTGCTCTCGACGAGGTACTCCTTGCCAGGCGCGAGCTGAATCGCGCTGCGGCGGCGCACCAGCGTGGCGACATAGTCGAACGACTCCGCAGTGAGCGTCATGGCGTCACCCCCGCACGCAGGGGCCGCGGCACCACGGCGGCCACGATCCGCTCCGCGATGGATCCGAGCGGGACGATCTGATGAGCGAGGCCCGCCGTCGCCACCGCGCCGGGGATGCCCCACACCACCGACGTCTCCTCGTCCTGTGCGATCATGCGGCCTCCCGCGTCGACGATCTCGCGCGCGCCATCGCGGCCGTCGTGGCCCATACCGGTGAGCACCACGCCGAGCAGATCGCCGCCGTACACGCGCACGGCGGAGGAGAACAGGACGTCGATGGACGGGCGACAGAAGTTGACCTGCTCGCGCTGGTGCAGCACCGTGCGCGCGCCGGTGCCCAGCGTTGCCACCTCCAGGTGGAAGCCGCCCGGGGCGATGTGGACGGTTCCGGGTTCGAGCCGGCCGCCGTCACGCGCCTCCACCACCGTGGCCGGACCGAGCCGGTCCAGGCGCGCCGCGAGTTGAGCGGTGAACACGGGAGGCATGTGCTGGACCACCAGGGTGGGCACCGGCAGCGACACGGGCAGCGACCTGATCAGGGTCGATAGCGCCTCCGGACCGCCCGTCGAGGCGCCGATGACGAGCGCCCGCGGCGGCCGCACGGGGGGGCGCGCCGCGATCGGCTGCGCCGTCGCCCCGCGCAGAGGGCTCGCGAAGCACAGCCCCTTGATCGTCGGGACCAACTGCGACGTGATGACCGCGACGGCCTCGGCCGGGTTCGCGACCTTGGTGGGCTTGGTCACGTAGTCGGTGGCGCCCGCCGCGAGAGCGTCCAGGGTGGCCGCCGCCCCGTGGGACGTGAGGGTGGAGAACATGACGATTGGGGTGCGCACGCCTCGCGCGCGCAACTCCTTGACCGCCTCGATGCCGTCCATCACCGGCATCTCGATGTCCATCGTGATCAGGTCGGGGGCCAAAGACGCGACCTTCGCAAGGGCAATGGAGCCGTTCTGGGCGACCCCGACCACCTCGATCGCCGCGTCGGCGGACAACGCCTCGGACACGAGCCGGCGCACCACCACGGAGTCGTCGACGACCAGCACCTTGATGGGGGTCATCGGGTCTCCTTAACGCACGTCGCGGCCCGGCCCATCGGCAGCATGGGCGTGAAGGTGAGCATTCGCTATACCTGCGCGGCCAGCGCCACGTCGAGATGCAGTAGCAGGTCGTCCTCGAGCGTGTAGACGCCCTTTACGAACTCCTGCAGCACGGGATCGAGCGTGGGAGGGGGAGGCCCCACAGTGTCGCTGTCGACCTCCAACACCTCGCCCACTTGGTCGACCAGCAGCGACACCGGCTCGCCGTCGATATTGACCACCATCATCATCGGCTCGGCCTCGGCCGAGAACGGCTTGCAGCCAAGCCGCGCGCGGAGGTCGACGAGCAGCACCACCTGGCCGCGCAGATTCACCAGGCCCGCGACGGCGGGTGGCGAGTGCGGCACGGGGGTGTGAGCGTGCAGCCGCAGTGCCTCTTGCACCCGTGCGACGTCGACGCCGTAGAGCTGACCGTCGAGCCTGAACGTGGCGAGTTGGTGACGCATGTCAGCGCTCCGCTCCCGCGCCGGCGAGCTGCGGCTCGTGCGCGTCGTAAAAAGCAGGGTCGGCCGAGGTCACGGCCGCCGGCAAGTCGAGCAACTCGGTGACCTTTCCCTTGACCACGATCGAGCCGACTAGTGCGGCCCCCGACACGTCGGAGCGGTCGACGATCGCGCAGTCGACGATGTCGACCACCTCCTTCGCCACGAGCGCCACCGCATGGTCACCGCGAGCGCACACCACCACTGCCAACTCGGCCCCGGTGTGCCGCGCGGCGCCGAGCAGCGAGGCGAGGTCCACGACGGGCGTGATGCGACCTCGGTACTGCATCACGAGCGAGCCCCCGACCCGCTCGAGCACATCGAGGGGGTACCTCTCGAGCCGCGTCACGGCACCTAGCGGCATGGCCAGCTGACGGTCCTCGCCCACCGCGACCACCAGCATCTGCTCCGTGCCGGTGTCGACGACCGCCTCCGGCTGCAGGTCGGGGAGCGCGTCCTGTTGGTCGAGAGCGCGCCGCGCGACGGCCGGGATGTCGAGGATCAGCGTGACGGAGCCATCCCCGAGCAGGGTGGCGCCGGCATAGATGCCGATGGCCTTAATCGCGGCCCCGATGGGTTTGGCGACAATCTCCTCGGTGTTGCGCACCTGGTCGATGATGAGTCCGAACCGTCCGCCGTCGGCCTGCATCACCGCGATCACCGCACCCACCAGGGTGTCCCGCGCGGCGAGCCCCAGCACGTCGCGCAAGTCCACCAGGGGCAGCAGTTGGCCTCGCAGCCGATAGACGGGCGCGTCCCCCACCCGGTCGACCCCAGTGAGGGAGTCGTCGATCGCGAGTAGTTCGAGCAGGTTGACCTGCGGAATCGCGTAGGTCTCGCCCGCGCAGTCGACGGTGAGCGCGGGCATGATCGCGAGCGTGAGCGGGATGCGAAGACGCCACGTGGTCCCCATCCCAGGCGCCGACTGCACGTCGACAACCCCGCCGATCGAGTCGATCTTGTTCTTCACGACGTCCATGCCGACTCCGCGGCCCGAGACGTTGGTGATCGTCTCGGCGGTGGAGAAGCCGGGTAGGAAGAGCATCTGGAGAATGTCCTGCCCCCCAAGAGCCGCGATCTGTTCGGGCGTTCGCAGCCCTCGCTCTACGGCCTTGTCCGCGACCACCTGCGGATCGATGCCCTTGCCGTCGTCGGCCACCTCGACGACGACCTGACCGCCTTGGTGATAGGCCCGCAGCGTCACGAGCCCCTGCGCGGGCTTACCCGCCCGCTCGCGAGCGGCCGGTGTCTCGACACCGTGGTCGATCGCGTTGCGGATCAAGTGCGTGAGCGGATCTTTGATCGCCTCGAGCACGCTGCGATCGAGCTCCGTCTCCTTGCCGATCATCTCCAACGTCACACGCCGACCGAGCGTCGCCGAGATGTCGCGGACCATGCGCGGCACCTTCGACCACACGTGGTCAATGGGCTGCATGCGCGTCTTCATCACGCCCTGCTGGAGCTCCGTCGCGACCAGTGACAGGCGCTGCGACGCGCGCACCAGGGCCGGATCGTCGATCTCGGTCGCCAGCCGCGTCATTGCGTTGCGGGCCAGCACGAGTTCACCGACGTGGCGCATCAGCGCGTCGAGCACCTCGACGTCCACGCGGATCGACGATTCCGCGGTCGAGCGCGCGGGCAATTCCTCGCTCTCGGGGTGCTCATCGAGATCGGCCGATGCTTTCGTCGGCTTGGCTGGGGCCTGTTGCCGCGGCTTCGTGGGGGCAGGGCCGGGCTCGGCCCGGCGCTCGGCGCTCGCCGCGTCATCCTCGCCCGGCGCGGAGTCGAGCACCTGTTGAATTGCCGCGACGACCCCCGAGGTGTCGTGTTCGCCCTCCGCCCCCGTGTCGTCGATCACCGCGAGGATCCCACGCACCTGGTCCACCATCCGCAGGAGCACGTCGGTGGTGCGCTGCGTCATGGGCCGCTTGCCGTCGCGGAGCTCCGCCAGCAGGCTTTCGCCCACATGTGTCAGCGATTCGAGCGCCCCGAACCCAAGGAACCCGCTCGTGCCCTTGATGGTGTGGATCGTGCGAAACACCGAGCCCAGCAGTGCACGAGACTCGCCGTCGCTCTCCAGGTCCACAAGGTCGCGGTCGAGCCGGTCAAGGTTCTCGTGGCTCTCGACCACGAACTCACGGACGATCTCATCCATCGCGTCCAACGCTGCGCTCCTGTCCCCTACCGGCGGCGCTGCCGCCGTGTCGGGCACCCCATCGGCCGGCGAACGCCGGTCGTGAGCAGTCGGCGCCCACCACGGGGCGCGCGGGGTCAGGCCGGGGGCTCTGGGGTCTTCGGCGCGAGCTTGCGCAACGCGTCGACGACGCTGTCGTCCGCCGCGGCGGCGCCCACATTCTCGCGCTCGACTGCTTGGAGGATCTCGGAGCGCGATACACGCACATGCCGCGGCGCGTCGATGCCGATGCGCACCCCATCGGATCGCACGTCAAGCACGGTGACCACGATGTCCCCGCCGATGACGAGGCTCTCGCCTACGCGACGGGACAGGACCAGCATGCCAAGACATTACCGTTTTGCGGCGAGCCCTCCCGACACTCCACCCGCGCCCCGGCGCGATTCGTGCGCATCGGCCTCGGCAACGCGCTCGCCGAGCATCGCCGCCCACGCGACCGAGGACGCCGGGACTCCGTCGATCCACGCCACGGGCAACGGTCCGTCGAGGATCGACGCAGGCGCCTGCGCCTCCGCAAGGCCGACGGCGGCGATCGCGTCGCATCTCGCGGAATCCGTGAGCGCACAGAGCACCTCTTCCCTCACGGGATCGTGACGAGAAACGTCGAGGGCCCCCCATGTGGCGCAGGGGCCGAACGCGGCGATCAGGCCCGCAGCGACCTCCACCCCTGGCCGACCCTTGGCGGTGCCGAGCGAAACCACCAGGGGTCGCCCCGCTTCTTCGGCTCGTGCCCGCGTACGAGCGGCCGATGCGGGGGTGAGCACGCGGCGCCCGTGACCAGGCACTGCGGGGCACTGCCCCGCGAACACGACGCCGGCGGCCGGCACGCGCGCCCAGAAGGCGACCTGCATCGCGACCCGGTGCGCGGCGTCGGGCTCGCCGACGACCACGAGCACGTCACCCGGCCCGAGCCGGCGCACGCGTGGGACGGCCAGCCCTGCGACCACCTCGTGGATCGGCACGCGCGTATCCGTCCGGGCGTCCGCAGGGAGCAGGCGCGCCGGTACGCCGAGCCGGAGCAACTGCGCCACCGAGGGCCCAAGGGTGACCGCCTGGACACGCTCGTGCTGCAGCCCCCATGCGTGCAGCATCATCCCGGCCGCGCGTTGCTCGTCCGCGCTTGCCCTTGCGGCCGGCCCATCCCCGGCGCTACCGACCGTGAGGACCCGCGCGGCTTCCACGGCGGGAAAGGTCGCGGGCGCGAACACGCGTGCGGCCGGATCCGTCGTCCCGTGCGCCTCGGCGGCGCCGGCCAGAACCTCGGCCAGCGCCGCGTCGAAGGCGGCGGCACCCGCAGACGCAGCCCGCGCATCGGCGCCACGCCTGACGGGCGCGTGATGGGAGCCGGTCAGCTCGCGACGGGCCCGCTCCACGTCCGCGAGCTCCGCCGTCATGAGGACCCCTGCCTCGACCTGAGGGCCCGGGCCATCCGGCACCTCGAGAGTGAGCGCGTAGGTCTCGCGCGCGAAGAAGCCGAGCACCCCTCCGGTGCGGATGCGCTCGGCCTGCACCACGGACACCCCGGGGCCGTAATCCTCGTGCGCGCGCTGCAGGATCGCACTCGGGTCCAGCCCCTCAAGAAGCAATAGCTGCGCCATCGCTCACCACCCCTCCCGTCTCGACCAGCACGCCAGCGCCGGTCACCTCGGAGTACGACAACACCGTCACCTCCGGCACGCCGGTCGCGAGCAGGCGACGCAGCGGGGGCCGCAGCACAGGCGCGCAGGCGACCACCGCCTCGTGGCCGGAGCGTTCGACCTCCGCAAGACACCGGCGCGCCGAGTCGACCATTCGCTCGAGCCGATCGGGGTCGACGGCGAGCTGGGCACCTTCTTCGCCCGGCCGGCGCGACTCGACCAGGTGCTGCTCGAGCAGCGGATCGAGAGTGACCACCCGCAGCACGCCTTCCCGCACGTGAGGCGCCGCGATCGCGGGACCGAGCGCGGCGCGCGCCGCCTCCACGAGCCCCTCGGGGTCGGACGATGTCTTGGCGCGCAGCGTAAGTCCCTCGAAGATGCGCGACAGGTCGCGAATCGAGACTCGCTCCGCGAGCAGCCCCTGCAGCACGCGCTGGATCTCGCCGAGCGACAGCAGGCTGGGCAACAGCTCGTCGACGACGGCGCCGTTGGCCTGCTTAACGCCCTCGACGAGCGATCTGACGTCCTCCCGGCTCAGCAATCGGGGGGCGCTTGAGGCGATGATCGAACCGAGGTGCGTGACCAGCACCGACACCCTGTCGACGACCGTCGCTCCCGCAAGTTCCGCTTGGGCGCGTGCCTCGGCGGGGATCCACTTACCTGCCAGGCCAAACACCGGCTCGTTGACCGGGTCCCCGACGATCCCGTCGAGCCTCTCGCCCAGCGCGAGCAGCCGTCCCGGCGGCGCCGTGCCGCGCCCCACCTCCACCCCAGCGATCCTGACGACGTAGGTGGACCGCGGCAGCTCGACCGAGTCACGCGTGCGCACCGGCGGCACGATGATGCCGAGGTCCATTGCAATCTTGCGGCGCAGCCCCCGCACCCGCGCGAGGAGGTCGTGCTCGGTGCCAGCGCCGACCAGGTCCACGAGGTCGGGGGCGAGCTGGATCTCCAGGGCGTGCACGCGCATCTGCTCCATCAACGCCTCCGGGGTGTCGGGGGCCGGGCCCGCGGGGGCCCCCGCCCGCGCCGCCACAGAGGCCCCGCCGGCCGCGCGGGCCCCGCGGCCGGCACGCGGGCCCGC
>JBKBNW010000032.1:0-15135 GCA_046295115.1 Demequina sp. | reverse complement strand
CCGTGCTCGCGGTGTGCCTGCTCGCCGCGGGGGTGGGGGCCGCGGCGCTCACCCTGCGCTCCGCGCGCGCGGCGGCGGTGCTCGCGGTGACGGCCGATGCGCGGGTCACCGAGAGCGCGCTGTCGGCGTTGGAGGGCGCCGCCGAGCACCGCGTGTGGGGCACGACCGCATCGGCCGAGGCCGAACTCGCCGAGGCGGACACCGCATCGGCGCAGGCTCACGAGGCCATCGCCCGGCCGGCCGCGTGGGGAGCGGCGGTGCAGGCACTGGCCGCGGGACTCGCGCTCGTCGGCTCGATCGCGGTCGCCGTGACCGCCGCGGCGAACGGCCAGATCGGTCCCACCACCGCCGCCGTCGTCGCCTTGCTTCCGCTCGCCGCGTTCGAGGCGGTGGGTGCGGTGCCCGCGGCCATGCAGCAGCTGTTCCGCTCCGCCCGTGCCGCGGAGCGCATCGAGGAGCTCGCGCCGCCGGCCGCGTCACCCGCCGCGGGCGGACGCGATGACGTCGCCGTCCCCGCCGGCGTTACCGCCGTGCTCGAGGCGCGCGAGCTATCAGCGGCCTGGCCCAGCATGACGCCCACCGTGCCGGTGTCACTGCGCGTCGCCCCCGGCGAGGTCGTCGCGGTGGTCGGCCGCTCCGGGATCGGCAAGACCACCCTGCTCGCGACGCTGGGTGGGGCCCTGCCCCCCGTCGCCGGCCAAGCGCTCATCGACGGTGTCCCGGTCGCGGAGCACCACCTCGGTGCCGCCGTGGCGATCACCGCCGAGGACGCCCACCTGTTCGGTACCACCGTGCTGGAGAACCTCCGAGTGTCCCGCGGAGATGTCACCGCGGATGAGGCCCTTGGAGCACTCGAGATCGTGGGGCTGCGCGACTGGGCCGTGGCGCTGCCCGAAGGCCTGGACACCGTGCTCGGTGCCGGGGGCGGCACCGTGTCCGGGGGCGAGCGGCGCAGGCTCTTGCTCGCCCGCGCACTGCTGGCGCCGCAGCCGATCCACCTGATCGACGAACCGGGTGAGCACCTGGACCACGCCGGCCGCGCGGCGCTCCGCGCGGCACTGTCCCGGCTGCGGCGCGATGGCCGTAGCGTGGTGATCGTGACCCACGACCTCGCCCTCCTCGATGCCGCCGACCGCACGGTCAGCCTGGACGCCGCCGCACCCACCACCGCCAGCCCCGATGCCTGACGCCGCGAACCGCGAACTGGCGCTCGCGCGCGCGGTGATCGCGCTCAACGAAGAACTCGACCTTCCCATGGTGCTGGAGGCCTTCCTCGGCGCAGCCGCGGAACTCACCGCCGCGCGGTTCGCGGCGATCAACGTGCTCGATTCGACCGGAGAGAGCCTGGGGTTCTACGTGCACGGCATGGACCCCTCCGTGCACGCGCAGATCGGCCGGCCGCCGCGGCCCATCGGCGTGCTCGGTGAGATTCCTTCGAACGGCATCATCTCGCTAGAGAAGGTCTCCGCTCACCCCTCGGCGATCGGGCTGCCCGCCGCGCATCCGCCCCTGGACAGTTTCTTGGGAGCGGGCCTGCACGTGGGCGGTCGCGCCTTCGGTCAGCTGTACCTCGCGAACAAGCCGGGCGGCTTCACGCCGGCCGACGAGAATGCGATTCAGGCGCTGGCGGCGGCAGCATCGGTCGCGATCGATCACGCCCAGCTGTACGACCTCGCGAGGCAGCGCGAGCGATGGCTCGTGGCAACGCAGCGCATCACGATGGACCTGCTGTCCGACCCCGGCGCCGAGGGCGCGCTGCAACGCACCATCGAAGCGGCTCTCGAACTCGCGGGGGCGGCCGCGGCCGCATTGGTGCTGCCCGGCGTCGAGGA
The DNA here is from genome assembly GCA_046295115.1 of Demequina sp. Classification (GTDB taxonomy): domain Bacteria; phylum Actinomycetota; class Actinomycetes; order Actinomycetales; family Demequinaceae; genus Demequina. The sequence continues at coordinate 13,303 of JBKBNW010000032.1, read as the reverse complement.
CGCCTGGGTCATGGAAGTCACCGCCGGCGAGGGCGCGGATCAGTTGCTGGGGCTCGCCCTTCCCCCTGGGGGCACGGGCATGGACGTCATCCGTTCGGGCGAGGGCCTCGTGGCCGCGGCGCCGCCGGGAACGCATGTGCTCGCCCCGGTCATGTCGTACGGGCCCACGCTGTATGCGCCGCTCGTCGCCCAGGGCCGAGCGGTGGGGCTGCTGATGCTGTGGCGCCTGCGCGGGGCCTCCGAGTTCGACGCAGGAGACCTCTCGCTCGCCCAGCGATTCGCTGGCCAGGCGGCGCTGGCCCTCAGCCTGTCGGAACTCAGCCATGTCAAGTCGGTGTCCGCGGTGCTCGAGGAGCGGGCGCGGCTTGCAGACGACCTCCACGACTTCGTCTCGCAGGAGTTGTTTGCCACCGCCATGCAGATCGAGGCCATTGCGGAGGACAGCGAGGCGGGGATCTCGAAGCGCCTGCGTGGGACGCTTGAGCACGTCAAGCGCGCTCAGCACGAGGTGCGGGGGGTGATGAGTTCACTCGCCGGTCAGCGCAGCAACGAACCCATCGCAGAGCGGCTACGCCGCGAGTTGCTCGTCGCGCGCTCCACGCTCGGCTTCGAGCCGTCCGTGGTGGCTGAGTGGCCGCACCTGGATGCCGCCGTGGAGGGTGACCCCTCCCTCGCCGACGACCTCGTGGCCGTCACTCGTGAACTCGTCTCTAATGTCGCCCGGCACGCGCGGGCCAGCGCGGTCAGGATCGTGCTCGCGGCTCACAAGAGCCGCGTCGAGGTGCGGGTCGAGGACGACGGCATCGGACCCGCGGGTGCCACGCAGCGCCACTCGGGCACGTCCAATCTGGCGAACCGCGCGCTGCGCCGCAACGGTACCTTCAGCCTCACGGAACGCGCGCCGGGCGCCGACCGCCCGGGGTGCGTGGCGGTGTGGAACGTCGAGTGCGCCGACGGCGCGGGCGACTAGCGCCGGAAGGACTGCGCGCGGCGCTGCGTCGCCCACGCGACCACCTGCGTGCGACGCTGCAGCCCCATCTTGGCGAGGATGCTCGTGACGTGGTTCTTGACCGTCTTCTCGGCGATGCCGAGCTGGTCCGCGATCTCCTTGTTCGACAGGCCGTCGCCCACGGCCGTCACGATCTTGCGCTCGGTGGGAGTCAGCGCGGCGATCGCGGCGTCCTCCTGAACGTCGATGTGCTGGCCGTGCTCGCGCCCTGATGCCGCGTCACGGACCGCCTTGAGCACCTCGGCGGAGCCGGCCGTCTTGGCCACAAACGCGTCGGCGCCCGCGGTGCGAGCCGCGGCCTTGGCGTCGTCGTCGTCATAACTGGTGAGCACCACGATGTGGGTGTCGGGGTGCGACGCGCGCACGTGCGCGATCACGTCGAGACCGGTGCCGTCTGGCAGGCGCAGGTCGGACAACACCACGTCGGGGCGGGTCGCGTCCACACGCCGGATCGCCTGGGCGACATTGGCGGCCTCGGCGACCACCTCGATCCCATCCGCGCGATCCAGGATGTCGCAGATCCCACGTCGCACAACCTCGTGGTCGTCCAGTACGAGCACTCTCACATCAGCCATACCCAGCATCGTAGCCCGATGCCTGGTGCGCGCCTTTAGCCGCGCTGGGAGTACCTGCGTTGGCACCGCGCGCACCAATGAGTCGACCGCCCGCCGATGCTCTCGCGCCGAATCTGCGCGCCGCACCTCGCGCACGGCTCGCCCGCACGCCCGTAGGCCTCGAGGGACCTGGAGAAGTAGCCGGACTCGCCGTTGACGTTGACGTACAGGGCGTCAAAGCTGGTGCCGCCCTGCGCGAGCGCGCGGCCCATCACCGCACGGGCCGCGTCGAGCAGCGCGCGCCCCTGGGCGGCGCTCACGGCCGATGCGGGTCGCTCCGGGTGCACTCGCGCGAGCCACAGTGCCTCATCGGCGTAGATGTTGCCGATGCCGCTCACGATCGTCTGGTCAAGCAGCACCTGCTTGATGCCCCGCGAGCCGCGCCGCCACGCGCGCACCACCGCGGCCTCGTCCAGGTGCGGATCGAGCGCGTCGCGGCCGATGTGCGCCACCGAGCCCGGGACCGCGGCGAGAGCGGACCCCTGTCCCCCGGCCAGCGCATCGGCCGTCGGCACGAGCGGCTCGACGTGGAGGTAGCCAAACGTGCGTTGGTCGAGAAAGTCCAGGGTGAGACGCGCGCCGCCGCGGTCGAGCAGGATCCGAGCGCGGCAGTGCGGGTGAGGCTCGGGAGCCCCGTCCCACGGGCCGGAATGGACGCGGAACTGGCCGGACATGCCCAGGTGCGCGGAGAGGGCCTCGGCGGGTTCGGGCGCTCCGTCGTGGGTCACCGGCAGCCACAGGAATTTGCCGCGGCGCACCACTGCGCCGATGCGCGCATGGGCCGCCATGGCGGAGAACTGGCTGGCGCCGCCGGGGAGCAGCCGCACGCAACTGGCGCGGCGGATGTCGACGGCGCGAATCTCGGCGCCCGTGATCAGGGGCTCGAGGCCGGACCGGACGGTCTCGACCTCGGGGAGCTCGGGCATCGGCGGGTGGGGCGCGGGGCGAGCGAGCTAGGCCGTGGTGGCGGGGGCAGGGTCGTCGGCGAGGATCGCCGCATAGGCGCGCTCGGCGGCCTCCTGCTCGGCATGCTTCTTGGCGCTACCGGTGCCGGTGCCGCGCACCACACCGTCGACCGAGACGGTCGCGGTGAAGGTGCGGGAGTGGTCCGGTCCGGTGCCCTCGGCGGCGTAGAACGGGACCCCGAGTCCGCGCTGAGCGCAGGCCTCTTGTAGCGACGTCTTCCAGTCGAGCGCGACGCCAGAGGAGGCCGCCGCCACGAGTGACGGGCCCACGAGCCGCAGGATCACGTCCCGGGCGGTGTCGATGCCATGGGTGAGATACACCGCGCCGAAGATCGCCTCCAGCGAGTCGCACAGGATCGAGTCCTTGTCGGCGCCACCGGTAGCGGTCTCGCCCTTGCCCAGCAGCACGCAGGGCCCCAACTCGAGGTCACGCGCCACACGCGCCAGCGCGCGCTGCGACACAGTCGCGGCGCGCATCTTGGCGAGCTCGCCCTCGGGCAGGTCGGGGTGCGCGTGGTAAAGGCGGTCGGTGACGACCACGCCGAGCACCGAGTCCCCCAGGAACTCGAGTCGCTCGTTCGTGGGGAGGCCGCCGGCCTCATAGGCGAACGACCTATGCGTGAGCGCGAGCACGAGCAGTTCGGGGTCGATGACGACACCCAACCGCTCGGCCAGGGCGGTGGCCGCGGCCTGCCCTGGAATGCTCATGTGCTCGCCTCGCGCATGCGAGGAGGCCCGATCAGGCCTCGTGCTCGGTGCGGATCGCCTCGACGTACTGGCGACCGTTGTAGGCGCCGCACGTGGGGCATGCGGCGTGAGCGAGCTTCGCTCCCTTGCACGCCGGGCACGCGGTGAGGTTCGCAGCAGTGGTCTTCCACTGGGAGCGACGTGCACGCGTGTTCGAACGCGACATCTTGCGCTTCGGAACTGCCACGGCTAACTCTCTTTCTCTTCAGTCAAACTCTGGAGCGTCGACCACCTCGGGTCGATCGCTTCGTGGGCGTGGTCCGGGTCATCCTCGAGCCTGGCGCCGCATTGGTCGCACAGGCCCGGGCAGTCCGGACGGCACAGCGGGGTGAACGGCAATTGAATCACGACCGCGTCCCGCACCACCTCTTCGAGATCGACGTTCTCCCCGTCGAACTCGAAAACATCCTCTGCCTCTTCGTCACCGGCGCCCGCATTCGAGTCGCTGAGCACGAACAGTCCCTGGACGGTGGCCGCGACATCGAGTCGCACCTCGTCCAGGCATCGTCCGCACTCGCCGACTGCGTCAGCGGCCACGGTTCCGGAGACCCAGATGCCTTCGGACACGGACTCCAGGCTCGCGTCGAGCCTGACTTCCGTCCCCTCCGGCACACCGACCATAGCGGTGCCGAGGACCGCGGGGGCCGGAAAGGTTGCGCTCACCGTACGTTGAGCGCCCGCGCGCCGCGCGATATCCCTCACGGGGAATCGATACGGAGAGCCTTCTGGGCGGTGCGACATCCGCGCCTCCCATCCTTCCGGTCCTGGTGGACCCCGGCCCGTGCACGTTCGGCAGGACCGGCGCACTATCCTACGCGACTTCGAGCAGGTCGCTCAACCGCGCCTGTGGCCGGCGATTCGCTACCGTGCGTCGAGCGCGGCACGCACTGCCGCCGCGACCCCGGCCGGGACATACGCGTCGATGTCGCCACCGTGCCGGGCCACGTCCCTCACGAGCGACGAGGCGATGTGGCTGAGGGCGTTGTCACCGGTCACGAACACCGTTTCGACTCCGGACAGCGAGCGGTTCATCAGGGCCATGGGCCGCTCGACGTCGTAATCCGCGCCGCCGCGCAGTCCCTTCACGATGGCGGTGGCGCCGACCTTCTCGCAAAAGTGCACCAACAGGCCATCGATGACCTCGACGCGCACCCCGCCGAGGTGTGCGGTCGCCTCACGCGCAAGAGCAGCGCGCGTGTCCACGTCGAGCAGTGGAGTCTTGGTGGAGTTGTGCGCGATGCCGATCACGACCTCGTCGAACAGCTGGCCGGCGCGGGCGGCGATGTCCACGTGGCCCAGGGTGATGGGGTCGTAGCTGCCAGGCAGGACTGCGAGCGTCATGCCTCGACGCTACCCCAGCGTGCCCAGCGCACGCGCGTGTCCCCGTAGTCGCGCTCGCGCTCGACGTCCAGTCCCTCCGGCCAGGAGACAACCGGGGCGCGCGTCGCCCACTCCAGCACCACCACCGCATCGGGCGCGAGGCGCGGGGCGAGCGCAGACAGCACGGCCGCGAGATCGTCGCCCGCAATGTCGTAGGGCGGGTCGAGCAGCGCGAGGTCCCACTGGTCGGTGGACCGGGTGAGGAAGGGCAGCGCCCTCTCCTTGATGACCCGGGAACGGTCAGTGACGCCCAGGTCGCGGGCGTTGGTTGCGATCACGCGCGCTGCGGAGCCAGCCGCCTCGACGAAGGTGGCGGACGTCGCTCCGCGGCTGAGCGCTTCGAGGCCCAGTGCCCCCGACCCCGCGTAGAGGTCAAGCACGCGCGCGCCGCGCATCGCGTCCTGATGCTCCAGGCGCGAGAACACTGCCTCGCGGACCCGGTCAGTCGTGGGGCGAGTGCCGCGCGGCGGCACGGCGATGCGGCGCCCTCCGAGGTCTCCGGCGATGATGCGAGTCACGCGGACACTCTATGACCTGGCCGCGGCGTCAGCCGCGCTCCAGGAATTCCTCCCGCTCCGGGCCGAGCCAGGCGTCGATGGCCGCTGCGAGCGCGGGCGCGTGTGCAAGGTCTGGGTCGGCGGCGACCAGCTCGCGCGCCACGACGCGCGCCTGGTCGATCAGGTCCGCGTCGCTCACCACCCGCAGCAGCCGCAGCGAGTTGCGCCCTCCGGACTGCGCGGCACCGAGCACGTCCCCCTCGCGGCGCAGTTCGAGGTCCTTTTCCGCGAGCACGAAGCCGTCCGTCGTGGCCGCGAGCGCCTCGAGGCGGTCCCGAGACACCGACCCCGGCTCGGCACGGGACACCACCAGGCACAGGCCCGGCAGAGTGCTGCGCCCGACCCGGCCGCGCAGCTGGTGCAGCTGCGAGATGCCGAACCGCTCGGCGTCCAGCACGATCATCACCGTCGCCTCTGGGACATCCACGCCCACCTCGATCACGGTGGTGGACACCATGACCGGCACCTCGCCGGAGGCGAAGGCCGACATCGCGGCGTCCTTGGCCTCTGCCGGCAGCCGGCCATGCATCACGCCGATGCGCACACCAGCGAGCTCGGGCCGCTCCCCCAACATCTGCGCCGTCTCCGTCACCGACGCGAGCGGCACGCTCGCCTGCGGTGCGTCGTCCCCGTCCCAGCCGAGCGTGAGGGGCTCGTCGCCGGGCGCATCGGCCGCACCGCCCGCGTCGCCCGCGCCGTCTTCCGCGATTTCGCTCGCGTCGATGCGTGGGCAGACGATGTAGACGCGGTGGCCCTGGTCGACCTCTTCGCGCACCCGCTGCCACGTGCGCGCCAACCACGCCTCATTGGTTGCGGGCACGATGTGCGTCACGGTCTCCGCGCGGCCCGGCGGCCGGTCCGCGAGCGTCGACGTCTCGAGGTCGCCGAACACGGTCATCGCGACCGTACGCGGGATGGGCGTCGCGGTCATCACGAGCATGTGCGGCGGGCGGTCGCCGCGCGTGCGTAGGGCATCGCGCTGCTCGACGCCAAACCGGTGCTGTTCGTCGACGACCACGAGCCCGAGGTCGGCGAACTGCACGTTCTCGCTGAGCAGGGCATGGGTGCCGACCACGATGCCGGCGGCGCCGGAGGCCGCCTCGCCGAGCGCCTGGCGCCGCGGCTTCGACCCCTGCGAGCCCGTCAGCAGCGTAAGTCGCGTCGCGCGGTCGTCCCCGCCGAGCATGCCGCCGTGGCCGAGGGGACCGAGCAGCTGCTCGAGACTCCTCAGGTGCTGCGCGGCGAGCACCTCCGTGGGGGCGAGCAGCGCCGCCTGTCCGCCGGCGTCCACCACCTGCAGCATCGCCCGCAGTGCGACCACCGTCTTGCCCGCTCCCACATCACCTTGGAGCAGCCTCATCATGGGCGTCGAGCCGGCGAGGTCCTGGGCGATCTCCCGCCCCACGTGCTCCTGTGCGGAGGTGAGGTCAAACGGCAGCCGCGCGTCCATGGCTGCGACCAAACCGTCCCCGCGCGGCGGTCGGGGCGTCGCGGCAAGGGCCTCGCGTGCCGCCCGGCGGCGCGCGAGCGCCGTCTGCAGCACGAGTGCCTCCTCGAAGCGCAACCGGTCGCGCGCCCGCTCCCAATCGCCTTGCCGCTCGGGCACGTGAGCCGCGCGGAGCGCGTCGAGCAGCGTGGGCAGTCCGCGCTCCTGCCGGACCGCGGGCGGGATCGGGTCCGGCACGTCCGCCTCGGTCAGCGGGTCCAGCACCGTCCGCACCGAGCGGCCGATGCGCCACGTGGGTACCGCTGCGGCGGCCGGGTAGATCGGGATGGGGCGGGAGGCCTCGAGCACGGCCTCCTGCTCGTCGGCGGCGTCGACGCCGACAATGAGGTAGTCGGGGTGCGTGAGTTGTCGCCGGCCGCGGTACTCCCCGACGGTGCCGGTGAACAGGCCGGTGCTGCCCGGCTTCAGCTTCGACTCGTGCATGCGCAGCACGCCGGCACGCTTGGCGAAGAAGGTGAGCTGCAACGTGTCCCGGCCGTCCGTCACGATGGCCTCCAACATGGCTCCGCCGCGTGAGCGCATGCTGCGCACCTGGGTCGATCGCACCTCAGCCATCACGGTGACGTGCTCGCCGACCGCAAGCGCCGCCATGTCGGTGCGCTCGCCCGGCGAGCCGTAGCGGCGCGGATAGTGCCGCAGCAGGTCCTCGACCGTCTCCAGTCCCAACTTCGCCAGGCCGCCGGCAGTGCGGGCGCCCAGCACCCGCGACAACGGCTCGGCGAGCCGGTCCGCGCCCGTCATGACGGCGCGCGCTCGACGCCAATCAGCACGCCGGGGTAGGCCTGCTGGCCGCGGTACACATTGACGTCGGCGTCCGGCGCGACGCCGCGCACCGAGATGCGCACTGACTGCGCCACGCCTTCGGACACGCCAGCGGCGAGGATCAGCGACACCACCTCGGTGGAGGAGTCCACCAGCCGGTCGACGTCGTCGTCGAGCGCATCGCCCGTGCTCTGGCCCACGACGGTCGCGGCCGCGGCGCTCGCCATCTCGTCGGCGAGGTCCTGCCCCGGGGTGACCAGCGCTGCGGCTGCCACGGCGGAGATCACCTGCGCCTCGTGCTGGCAATCGAGGACGGTGAGGGTGGGCTTGCGGCGCTTGCGCGCGAGTTCCTCTGCGGCGGCGCGCAGGGCGGGGTGACCGGCGACGACCACCGCCGAGGTCCCGGAGGCGTCCTTGACCGCACGGCGCAGCGCTCGGCGCTTGAGCGCGGTCGGCTCCGGCACCACGAGCACGATCGCGCCCGCGTCGGACAACGGCTCCGCAAGACCCGGGCAACGCGTCAGCGCGACGATTCCGGTGGAGGCGCGATCCGCGTCGTGGCCCACGCGGACGTTGCGGACCACGATCTGGCATGCCCGAGCCGCGATGCCCCGCTCGACGGCGAGATGGGGCTGGTTCGTGTGCACGTGCGCCTGCCAGAGCCCATGGGCTCCCGTGACCGCCACCGAGTCCCCCAGCGCCTCGAGATCGTTGGTCAAGGACTCGCGGATGTCGTCGTCGGTCTTGGTCACAAACATTACCTCGTAGGCGCCCTGCGAGTCGTGATGGTCGTGGGCGATCCTCGTGGTGCCCGCGTCCGTCACCTCCCACTCGACCCACTCCAGCGAGCTCAGCACGTCTGGCCCACCGAGAGTCTCAGCAAGCATCTCGAGCTGCAGCACCAATCCAGCGGCCCCGGCGTCGACCACGCCGGCCTGCTTGGCCAGCGGCAACTGTTCGTGGGTCTGCGCGAGCGCGGCGCGGGCATCCTCGATCGCCGCGACCAACGTCGCGTTGCGGTCCTGACCAGCATCGACCGCACGCTGGGCCCCGGTGGCGGCCGCGCGGGCCACCGTCAGAATCGTGCCCTCGACCGGCGACCCGACGGAGCTGTAGGCGGCGTCCGCGGCCCGGTCGAGCGAGGTCGCGATGCCGCGCCCATCGACCTGACTGAGGCCGCCATGCTCGTCGATCGCAGACAGGAACCCGGTCAGGTACTGGGACACGATCACGCCGGAGTTGCCCCGAGCCCCGACCAGGGATCCCCGCGCGAATGCCGCCACGACCTCCCGGTGGGTCGCACCCGCCCCCAGCTTCGCGACCGCACGGTTGCCCTCCTGGAGGGTCAGGTAGAGGTTGGTGCCGGTGTCCGAATCCGCGACCGGGAACACGTTGATCGCGTCGAGTCGTTCACGGGCATGCTTCACGGCGCGGGCACCGGCGTCGAGCCAGCGCCTCACGTCCGTTGATTCGTGCATCCATCCCGCCAGTCGCGCGCCAAGCGCGCAGTTCACGGGTGCCGACGACGCGGCACCTCTCGGCCGTTTGCTGGCACCATGGTGACACGGTGCCCTTCCGCTCCGGTCGCGGCTCCTCCCCGCGTTCAGGCCCGAAAGCCCGCCGGTTGCCCGGTATGGCATTCGTCAGATACCCTAGTGCGGTTGTCCGATACCGGACAGACGAACGTGGCGCCGCCCAGTCAGGGCGAAGCGCAAGTCCAACTGAGGAGAACTATCGTGGCTGCCAACTGCGACGTCTGCGGCAAGGGTCCGTCCTTCGGACACTCGATCTCGCACTCGCACCGCCGTACCAAGCGTCGCTGGAACCCGAACATCCAGCGTGTGCGCGCCGTCGTGGCGGGTACCCCCAAGCGTGTCAACGTCTGCACCTCCTGCCTCAAGGCGGGCAAGGTTCAGCGCGCCGTCTAGTAGCGGCGTTTCAGCGGAGCCGGCGCACCCCTCGGGGGGCGTCGGCTTTTTCGCGTCTGTGGTGAGCGACGTCCGGTCGGCCAGACCGCTAGCGACCGCCCGTTGACGCCTCTCGCCAGGCTCTCGAGTCGAGCGTCCCGGTGAGGCCCCTCAGCAGGTCGCGGTTCCAGAACTCGTTCCACGCATCGTTCTGGGCGGCCCACCAGTCGCGCCAGTCGCTCCGGCCATCGCCCGTCGACCCGTCCTCCCCTGGCGCGGGCGGCGCCCCGGGGGCCGGTGCAGGAGCAGGGGCAGGGGCTGGGGCAGGTGCCGGGCCTGGCGCAGGCCCAGGCGCCTCGGCTCCGCCACCCGGCTGCGAGATCGGCTCCTGACCGCCGTCCTCCGCAGTGGCACCTCCCGGCACGCTGACGTCCACCACGGACGCCGACTCTTGGGCCTCACTTGGGGTGGCAACGTTGGGCCGCACCAGCACCTCGTCCGCCACGAAGAAGGACTCCACCCGCGGTGAGGCGATTGCGGGCACCGGGGCGCTGTACTGCTGAGCGATATCGAACGGTGGAGACTCGACGGTGATGCCGGTCGCCTCCGTGACACCCGCCTGGGTCGCCACATACGCCAGCCCGATGGAGGCCACGGCTACCGCGGCCGCGGCTCCTGAGGCGCGCGCCAGCAACTGGCTCGCGCGATCGCTGGATTCCGTACCTTCAGCGCGCTGATCGTGAGCGCGTGGTGTGGTCGCCTCCCCTGGCATGGGCATGACGGTACCAGCAAGAACGCACCTGTGTGGCAAATTTCACACAGTGGTTATGAGAAATGGTCCCACCCGAGGTCGGAGGGCGCCTCACCGTCGATTAGCAGGCACCCAGGGCCCGCCTGCGCGGCCCCCACCACGTGCCATCCATCGGGCACGGCGGCCTCGCGCGGGAAGGTCGCGAGCATGTGATGGTCCTCACCCCCGGAGAGCGCCCAGTCGATCGCGCTCGCGGGTGTGCCAAGCGCATCGGCGGTACGGATCGCCGCCCCATGGACGGGCACACTCGCCGAGTCGATCCTGATGGTGAGACCAGAGGCGCGCGCGAGCCTGGCGGCATCGCGGGCCAACCCGTCGGACAGGTCCATCATCGCCGTGGCGCCGTGCAACGCCGCCTCAAGGCCGGCGCCGATGCGCGGATGCGGCCTCAGGAACAGGCGCACGGCCTCGTCGTCCACGCGCTCCCCGCGGGAGAGCTGTTCCAAGCCCGCACGGGCGGCGCCCAGCGCTCCCGCGACCGCGACCACGTCTCCTGGCCGCGCCTCGGCCCGCGTGATGGGCTCGGTGCCGTGGGTCTCACCCATCGCCGTCACCGCGACGACGATCTCACTCGCCCCGGACAGGTCGCCACCCACGACGCCCACGCCGTGCGGCTCACACGCCTCGCGCAGCCCGTCGGCAAGGCCCAGCACAAAATCCACCGGTGTCGACGGCGGGGCGCACAGCGTCACTTCGAGCGCGGTCGGCACGGCCCCCATCGCATCGATATCCGCGAGGTTTTGCATCGCCGCACGCCAGCCCACATCCGCACCGGTAGACCAGGCGAGCCGAAAGTGGCGGTTCTCGACGAGGACGTCGGTGCTGACCACCAGGTCGCCGTCGACGGACAGCACCGCCGCGTCGTCCCCCGGTCCTAGGATCTCAACATCCGTGGTGGGCAGTCGGGGCGCGAACAGAGCGATCAGCGCGTCCTCCCCCATGCTTCCGAAAGTCGTCATGGCACGAGCCTAGGCTTTCGCATCGGCCGTCCGGAGCCAGCCCCGCGTGCGCGTGAGGTGCCAGTAGGCGCCGCCCAGCAACAGCCCGCGCGCCACGTTCAGCAGGGTGAACGCGAGCCACAGCCCGTCGTTACTCGCCTCACCGGTGAGCAGTGCTGGCACAAGGAACACCGGCAGGTAGACCCCCACGACCGCCACCAGCATGGTGTTGCGCATGATCCGGGACTGGCCCGTGCCGATGAACACTCCGTCGAGCTGGTACGCCGCCACGGAAATCAGGGGCAGCCAGGCCGCCCAATGGAAGTACTGGGCCGTGGTGGCGGCGAGATCCGGCATGTTCGTCATGAGCGCGATGAACGGGTCCTGGCCGATGAGGAACGTCGCGGTGAAGGCGCCGGCGATCGCGAGCGCCGGCAACGTGGCGGCCGCATTGGAGCGGTGGAACTCGACCAGGTTCTTGGTGCCGAGCGCTTTCGCACTCATGGCCTCCGCCGCGTGGGCGTAGCCGTCGAGGCCGTAGCTCGCGAGCAGCGTCACCTGCAGCAGGATCGCGTTCGCGGCCAGCACGTCCTCGCTGATGCGCCCGCCGGCGGCAGTCAAGAAGGTGAGCGCCGCGTAGAGCAGCGAGGTGCGCACGGCAAGGTCGGCGTTCATCGTCAGCAGTGCCCGCCAGCGACGCCGTAGCCCCTGGCCTCGCCATCTGCGCAGCCGGGCCCTCAGCGCGGGGTCCAAGAACCTCCACAACAGCACCACGGCGACGGCGAGACCCACCCACTCGGCGATCATCGTCGCCCAGGCGGCCCCGGCCGCGCCCCAGCCCATCCAGCCCACGAACGAGATGTCCAGCACGAGGTTGAGAAGGTTCACGACGACGGCGATCGCCAACGGCCGGCGCGTGTCCTGAGAGCCGATGAAGAAGCCGGTGATCACGGATGTACCGAGCACGGCAGGCAACGAGTGCACGCGAATCTGGCCGTATGCGGTGGCCAGCTCGCGCACGTCGCCGGCCGGCGCGACGACAGTCATCGCGAGCGGGATCAGCACCCACTGCACCGCGAGGATCGCAGCGGCGATGACGCCGGCGAGCAGCAGGCTGCGCTGCAGGTGGGAGATCGTGTCGAGCGGCCGCCCTGCGCCCACCGCGCGACCGACGAGGCTGGTGGTGCCCAACCGTAGGAACGACAGCACCCAGTACGCGGCGGACAGCACGATCGCGCCCGCCGCGACCGCACCCAGATTTTGTGTGTCCGAGAAGTGCCCAAGCATCGCCGTGTCCACCAGACCCACGAGCGGGACCGAGATGTTCGCCACGATCAGGGGCCAGGCGAGGGACAGGGCTCGCCGGTGCGGCAAGCCTGCGAACAGGGCGCGGCGGGTTGTCACGGACCGACGCTACCCGGTTGGCCTCACATCGCTGAATCCTGGCTGGGCCCGTCCCGCGCACCAGTTCTGCGAACGCGTGTGACCCACGAGGTGCACGGGACGGGTGAGTATGCCCATCGCCCCCACGACCCACATGCGTCACGGGTGTGTGCACGAGTGGTGCGGCCGATGCGATGGCCCGGGGCCTCGCGCTGCCCAACTACGCTGGGAGGCATGCCTCGCCGCCTTGCCGTCGCCGCCGCATCGGCCGTACTGGCGGTGCCGCTGCTCACGGGCTGCGCTCACGCCGCGGTGATCGAGGCCGCCCCGTACGCGGCGGACCCCGACTGTGCTCGCGTGATGCTCGCCATCCCGGAGACGGTGGGCGGCCTCGCGATGCGCGCCACCACGTCCCAGGCGACCCAGGCGTGGGGCGAGGAGTACCCGATCACCGCCCGCTGCGGCGTCGAGCCGCCCGGCCCTACCACCGAGACGTGCATCGCGGTCGAGACACCGGCCGCCACGCTCGACTGGATCCTGCGCGAGGAGGGCGATAACTGGGTCGCGGTGACCTTTGGCCGCTCCCCCGCCCTCGAACTCACCGTGCCGCAGATACGTGCGGACGAGGCCGTAGGCGACGTGCTCGCCGAGCTGTCCCCGGCGGCGGCACTGGCGCCCACCAACGGCCTCGCCTGTAGCTGACCTCACGGAGTACGCCGAGCG
>JBKBNW010000031.1:0-15186 GCA_046295115.1 Demequina sp. | reverse complement strand
GAACTCCTCCGCACCCATCTGCTCGAGCGCTCGCGGGTCGGTCGCGTCCGCCTGCACGACCGGCAGGCGCTTGGACCAGCGCTCGACGAGGTCGGCATCCCGCTCGACGGCGAGGACCTCGACATCCATGGCGTCCAAGGTGTCGGCGAGCGCGGAGCCAAAGCGGCCAAGCCCGACGACGAGGACGCCCGATGCGGTGGTGTCGTTGCTAGCCAATGAGGGGCCTTTCTGAGGGGTACCGGATTACCCGGCGCTGCTTGTTCAACGCTAGCGCGGCGGCGATCGTGAGCGAGCCCACGCGCCCTACGTACATGAGCACGATGAGCGTGCCCTTGGCCTCGGGGGGGAGATCTTCGGTGATGCCGGTGCTGAGGCCACACGTCGCGAACGCGGAGACGGCCTCGTACAGCGCGCGGTCCAGCGGGATGTCGGTCTGCGCCATCAGCACCGTGGTGCCGACCACGATGATGCTCACGCCGATGATGGTGATCGCGACCGCGCCGCGCAGCACCTCGGTGCCCACGCGCTTGCCGAATGCCTCCATGTCGCGCCTGCCGCGGGCCTCCGCCACGATCGCGAGCAGCAGCACCGCGAGGGTAGTCACACGGATGCCGCCCGCCGTCGACCCCGAGCCGCCGCCGATGAACATCAGCACGATCTCCAGCAGCCAGGTTTCCTCGCTGGCCTGCCCGACGTCGATGGACGCGAAGCCGCCGGAGCGCTGGTTGATCGACTGGAAGAAGATGTTGCCGATGGTCTCTTGGGTGGAAGCCGCGCCGAGCGTGTCGGGGTTGCTCCACTCGAAGATGGCGAGGAACCCGGCGGAGACGAGCATGAGCGCGCCGACCATGATCAGCGTCAACTTGGTGTGCAGCGACCACATGCGGGGGCGACGCCACCCGCGCACGAGGTTGAGATAGACGGGGTAGCCGAGGCTGCCGATCAGCACCCCGAGCCCGATGGGCAGGAGCATCCAGAAGTCGCCCGCGTACGGGATGAGCCCTGCCGGGTCGGGGGTGAAGCCGGCGTTGTTGAAGGCGGAGGTGGCGTAGAAGGCCGAGTACCCGATTGACCGTCCAAACCCGTAGTCGAGGGTGAGGAAGCGCGGCAACAGCACCAGCGCGATGGCGATCTCGACAGAGAAGGACACCACGACAACGGTCTTGAGGAGCGACCGGAGGTCACCCAGGCCGGTCGCTCGTGCCTCGCCGGCGGCGAGCAGGCGCTGGGTGAGGCCGATGCGCCGGGACACCGCGAGGCCAAGGAGAGAGGCGAGCGTCATGATGCCCAGGCCCCCCACTTTGATGCCAAGCGCGATGATCGTCAGGCCCCATGCCGACCAGTAGGTGCCGGTGTCCACGGTGGTCAGTCCGGTGACGCATACGGCGGAGGTCGCGGTGAACAGCGCGTCGATGAACGGGGCGCGCTCGCCCGTCGCAGTGGCGGCTGGCAGGGACAGCAGCCCGGTGAAGATGAGGATCACCGCACCGAAGGTGCCGAGCGCGAGCCGTGCGGGGGATCGCAGGGCGACATGGCTGACCCATTCGCCTACGACTGAGCGAGCGTCGCGCATCTTTTCCATGCGTCTCCTTCGCGGCTCGCTACCAGGGGGCTTGCGGACAGTACTGCGATCTGGACACTGCCGTCTCTATCATCATCGGCACGAACCACACACTTCACAACAGTCACTTCTGCCCCTACAGTAGAGGGAACATCCCGCCGATATACCTGCCGGATGTCGGATGAGGGAGAATGAACTGAATGGCTGACAACGGCGCCTCGCGCACAACGTTCCTCACGGTTGCTGAGGTCGCCGAGATGCTCCGCGTCTCACGCATGACTGTTTACCGGTGGGTTCACGCCGGAGACATGCCCGCCGTGAGGTTCGGACGGTCCTTTCGCGTGCCCGCCACGGCGGTCGAATCCTTCATGGAGCAAGCGGCGCTGCAGGGCGGCTTCGACGTGCAGGATGACGACCATCGCTCAGGCACGGTAGGCTGAGTCCTTGTCTGTCGCGTCCAGCGCGTACTGGACGCCGAGCATGTCCGACTATCTGAGGTAGGTTCCGTGGGATCCGTCATCAAGAAGCGTCGCAAGCGCATGTCGAAGAAGAAGCACCGCAAGCTCCTTCGTAAGACGCGCCACCAGCGCCGCAACAAGAAGTAGCACCGCCGCCGGGCCACGCCCGGCGAAGGTCACGACACCCGTGCCACCGTTTCGGTGGCGCGGGTTTTGTCGTCTCCGCGCACCTGCGGAGGGCCCCAGCAGTCACTCAGCGTCGAACTCGGGCCAGGATCAGCCCTGAGTGACTGCCAGCGCGCCGGAGCACGGGCCGATGCGCGCGGCTACAGCGACCGGGCGTCGCCCACGTGCGCTGCGGCACCCGCATCGGCCGTCTTGCCCCGGCCGCTGACGCCCCGCACCGCGCCGCGTACGCCGCGCACGACCGCGAGGCCGGCCCACACGGTGCCGGTGACGGAGGCCTTCACGACGCCCCTACGGCCGTTCTTGTTGCGCTTGCGGAACTCCTCGATGCGCCACCCGCGCTCGACCGCGAGCTTGCGCAGTTTGGAGTCGGGATTGATGGCGCAGGGGTTGCCCACGGTCTCGAGCATGGGCCCGTCGTTGACGGAGTCGCCGTAGGCGAAGGACCGGTCCAGATCGATGACCTGGTCCTCCGCGAGCTGGCGCACGGCGGCGGCCTTCTTCTCCTTGTGGAGAAAGTCGCCGACGAGCCGGCCGGTGTAGTGGCCGTCCTTCTGCTCGGCGACGGTGCCGAGCGCCCCCGTCGCGCCCAGCCGGTGCGCGATGACGCGGCCGATCTCGACGGGGGAGGCGGTCACGAGCCACACCTGGTGGCCCTGCGCACGGTGGTTGTCGATGATGGCCTTCGTGCCCGGGTAGATCCGGAGCGCCAGCACCTCGTCGTACACCTCTTCGCCCACCTGCGCCATCTCTGCGCCGGACCAACCCTTGATCACGCCCAAGGCCTCGTCGCGAAGGTCGTCGAGCTGCTCGCGCGACTCGCCGAACAGCGTGTACTTGGCCTGCTCCCACCCGAAGTGCAGGATGTCGTGCCAACGGAAGTACCCGCGCTGCTGGAGGCCACGGGCGATGTGGTAGGCCGATGCGCCGCGGACAATCGTGTTATCCACGTCGAAGAACGCCGCGACGGTGGCGGCGTTGTTGTGCCCTGGGGACTCAGTCACCCCGTCAGCCTACCCAGCGCGCCACCCCACTCGTATCCTTGGCGCCATGACAATCCGTGTCTCGCTCATCACCCGACAGGGATGTCACTTGTGCCCTGACGCTCGCGCCGTGGTGCAGGAGGCCTGCGACGCGGCGGGCGTCCAGTGGCGCGAGGTCGACGTGGACTCCGATGCGCGGCTCAGGCAGCGGTTCGCAGACGAGGTGCCGGTGGTGATCGTCGACGGCCAGGTGGTGGGATTCTGGCGCATCGACCCCGCCCGGCTGCGTTCCGCGCTCGCTTGAGGCTGAGCGACAATGGTGGCTATGCCCGTTGTCCACCTGCTTCGCCACGGCCATGTCCATAACCCGGACAAGGTGCTGTACGGACGCCTGCCCGAGTTCAGGCTTTCCGAGACCGGCGAGGCGATGGCGCAGGCGGTAGCCGACGACCTTGTTGAGCGCGGCACGCGGGTGGGGCGCGTAGTCGCGTCACCGCTGCTGCGCGCGCAGCAGACGGCCGCGCCGCTGGCCGCCGCCTTCGGCATCGACATCGTCACCGACGCCCGCCTGATCGAGGCCGAGAACGCGTACGAGGGCCGGCCGCTGCAGTCCGGCGCCGCCGACTTCATCCACCCGCGGAACTGGTGGCTGCTGCGCAACCCGTGGGCGCCGTCGTGGGGAGAGCCCTACATCGAGCAACGCGACCGGATGTGGGCCGCGATCCGGGACGCCGCGGAGGCCAATCCTGACAGCGACACCATCATGGTCAGCCACCAGTTGCCCATCTGGGTTGCGCGCCTGTCCTTCGAGAAGCGCCGGTACCT
Organism: Demequina sp.; assembly: GCA_046295115.1. GTDB lineage: Bacteria > Actinomycetota > Actinomycetes > Actinomycetales > Demequinaceae > Demequina. The sequence continues at coordinate 11,173 of JBKBNW010000031.1, read as the reverse complement.
GCACGACCCGCGCACTCGCCAGTGCGCCCTGGCGTCGTTGACGAGTTTCACGATTGATGACGGCGAGCCAGTGACGATGGCCTACCGCGAGCCGGCTGCCCACATCGAGGTGCCGGCGTGAGACGGGGAGCGCGGCTGGTGATCTTCGCCGCCATTGTGATCGCAGTCGTGCTGTGGCTCGCGGGGTGCGCACCCGGAGACGCGGCGCAGTCGCCCGGTTACGTCAGCGGCGACGGCACCGTGACCGAGTGGGCTCCCGAGGACCGCGGCGAGCCGGTCGAGCTGTCCGGCACGTCCTTCGACGGCGAGCCGGTGGACGTCGCGGACCACCGCGGCGAGGTCGTGCTGCTCAACACCTGGTACGCCGCATGCCCGCCGTGCCGCGCCGAGGCCCCTGACCTGGTGGCCCTCGACGCACAGGACGGCGTCCAGCTGATTGGCATCAACAGCAGGGACGATGCGGCGACGGCGCAGGCCTTCGACCGCACCTTCTCCGTCGAGTACCCGAGCATCGACGATTCCGACGGCCGCGCCATTGCGCGGCTGCAGGGCCTGGTGGCGATCAACGCGGTCCCCACCACCCTGGTGCTGGACCACGAGGGTCGGGTGGCGGCGCGTGCGATCGGTTCGGTCGAGCCCTCGACGCTGCGCTCGCTCGTCGCCGCGGCGGGTCAGTGAAAGCCGCTCCATGCTGCCTCTGACCGCCGGCATCGGCTCCGAGTTCTCGTCGCAGGTACTCACCGGATCCCTGCTCGCCGCGATCCCCATCGCTGTGCTCGCGGGGTTGGTCAGCTTCGCGTCCCCGTGCGTGGTGCCGCTGATCCCCGGCTACTTGGGATATGTCTCCGGCATGGCGGGGGCCGATGCGGGCAGGAAGGCCAGCAGGCCGCGCCTGGTTTTGGGGGTCTTGCTTTTCATCCTGGGCTTCTCGGCCGTGTTCGTGACGCTCGCCGTTGTGGTGTCCGCCGCCGGTGCCCAGTTCGCCGCTCAGCTCGACATCATCACGCGCGTGCTCGGCGTGTTCGTGATCCTCATGGGCCTTGCCTTCATGGGCTCCGTCCCGTTCCTGCAGAACGAGCGCCGCCTGCATTTCAGCCCCAAGGCCGGTCTCGCGGGGGCGCCGCTGCTCGGTGTCGTGTTCGGTCTCGGCTGGACGCCGTGCATGGGCCCCACGCTGGGCGCCGTCATCGCACTGGGCCTCAACGAAGGCACCGTCGCACGGGGCGCCCTGCTCGCGGTCGTCTACAGCCTTGGAATCGGACTGCCGTTCTTGGCTCTCGCGCTGTGGTTCGAGCGATCCGGCACGGTGCTGAAGTGGCTGCGCCGCCACCGTCGCGGCCTGCAACTCTTCGGCGGCGCGATGCTCGTGATCCTTGGCGTGCTGCTCGTGACCGGGCTGTGGGGCCGCCTCACGAACCTCATGCAGGGCTGGATCGACGGCTTCTGGGTGGCGATCTGATGGCTCGCATGCGAATCGACAACTACGCGTACGCGGAGGTCCCCCGGCTGGGCCCGCGCGGGTGGTTGCGGTGGATGTGGCGGCAGGTCACCTCCATGCGGGTGGCGCTGATCCTGCTGCTGCTGCTCGCGATTGCCTCGATACCCGGATCGGTGCTGCCGCAGTGGCCGCAAGACGCGGGCAACACCCGCGCCTTCCTCGACGCGAACCCGTTCTGGGGCCCGCTGCTGGACCGGCTGGGGTTCCTCGACGTCTTTGGGTCCGCCTGGTTTACCGCGATCTACCTGCTGCTCTTTGCGTCGCTCATCGGCTGCATCATTCCGCGCTGCCTCGTGTACTGGCGGGAGTTGCGCGAGCCGGTCCCCGCCGCACCCACGCGACTCGACCGGTTCGACCCCGTGACTGCGCCGGCGCCTCAGGGCGCCCGGGTGGTGATCCCCGCGGCTCAGCGCGCTCTCAGCCCAGACGCCTTTGGGACTTTGCCGGGGGGCAAGATCGCGCTGGGCCGCCCGCGCTGGTGGCGCTGGTTCGTGGATTACCGGATCCGAGTCGACGAGCGGCCACGGCGCCAGGACGACGCTGACACCGAGCTCGCCCTGTCCGCCCACAAGGGGCACGTGCGCGAGCTCGGCAACCTGATCTTCCACGTGTCGCTGGTGGGAATCCTGCTCGCCGCAGCGGCGGGCTCGATGCTCACGTACCGCGGACAGGCGCTCATCGTGGAAGGGGACACGTTCGCCAATGCCGTGGTGGCCTACGACTCGTACGAGTCGGGCGCCCTGTTCTCCGAGGACTCCCTGAACCCGTGGACACTCAGGTTGGATAGGTTCGAGGCCGTGTTCCGCCTCGACGGCAGCGCCGAGGACTTCACCGCCTTCACCACCCTGACCGAGCCGGGCCAGGAGCCGCGCGCCGTTGAGGCTCAGGTGAACAGGCCCATCCAGGTCGACGGCGGCAAGATCTACCTGCAGGGCAATGGCTATGCGCCCCGGTTCACGGTCACGGACTCCGCGGGCAACGTCGCTTTCGAGGGCGCGGTGCCGTTCTTGCCGCAGGACGGTGTGTACACCTCGACCGGAGTGGTGAAGGTTCCGGACGTCACGGACGGCGACCAGTTGGGCTTCTCGGCGACGCTGCTGCCCACGGCGCTCATCGACGGCGACGAGGCCTCCTCGCTCCACCCGACTCCCACCAACCCGGTGATCTTCCTGGAGGCCTTCGTCGGTGACTTGGGGCTCGACGACGGCGTCCCCCAGAATGTGTATGCGCTCGACGAGTCCCAATTGAGCCCGGTGCGCGGGGACGACGGCCAGCCGGTGCTGATCGCGATGGAGCTGGGCCAGACCGTCGAGCTGCCCGACGGCCTGGGCACCGTGACATGGGAGGCATTGCCGCGCTTCGCGGCCTTTGACCTGCGGCGCGACCCGTCGCTGCCGTGGCTGCTGGCCGCGTCCATCGGCGCACTCGCGGGCCTGACGCTCAGCCTGTTCGGCACCCGTCGTCGGCTGTGGATCGTTGCCCCCGTGGGCCCCCATGCGGGCCGAAAGACTACAGTGGTATCCGCTGCCGCCTGGGCACCCGCACACGATCCCGGAGTGCGCGAGGACCTTGACAGGGTGCTCACCCAGGCCACGGGCGCGTTCACGCCCAAGGAGGACTCATGAATGCCCAGGTACTCAGTTGGATCGCGTTGTGGGGCGCGGCCGCTCTTTATGCGATTGCCATGGTCGCCTCGTCAATCCACCTGTCTCGCGTCGCCGATGCGAAGGCCGCGGCCAAGGGCAAGGTGGCCGCTGCCGTAGGCGCGCCCCGCGCTGGCGAGCCGTCCGCGGTCTCGACAAACGCATCGGCCGATCACCCGGTCACCGTGCGCTCCAAGGCGACCGGCATCGCACGTTCCACCACGCTCGTGGGTGCGGCGCTGAACGGCATTGGCGTGATCGCGCGCGGCATCGAGGCCGGGCACGTGCCGTGGTCGACGATGTACGAGTACACGATTACCGGCACCTTCGTGGCGGTCGCCGTGTTCCTCATCGTCCAGAGCCGTCGCGAGGTGTCCTACCTCGCCCCCGGAGTCACGGGGTTCGCGACGCTCGCGCTCGGCATCGGCATGACGGTGCTGTACGAGCAGTCGACGGGCCTGGAGCCCGCGCTGCAGAGTTTCTGGCTGATCATTCACGTATCGATCGCCATCATCGCCACCGGCATCTTCGTGGTCGGCGCCGTCGCGACCGTGTTGCAGCTGATGCGCGACTACCGCGGCGAGGAGCTGGGGGCGACGGAGGGCTCCGTCGGGTTGATGGCACGGTGGCGCCACGCCAACGTGCGGACCCTCAAGCGCTGGAACTGGCTCGAAGGGGTTCCGTCGCCCGGCGTTCTCGAGGGGCTGGCGTTCCGCCTGCACGCCGTCGGGTTCGTGCTGTGGACCTTCACCGTGATGGCCGGTGCGGTGTGGGCGGAGCATGTGTGGGGTCGCTACTGGGGCTGGGACCCCAAGGAGGTCTGGTCGTTCGTGATCTGGGTGGTCTACGCGGCCTACCTGCACGCGCGCACCACCCAGGGTTGGGCCGGCCGCCGTAGCGCGGTGCTCGCCCTCATCGGATTCGTCACGCTGATCCTGAACTTCACCGTCGTCAACGTGTACTTCCAGGGACTGCACTCGTACGCGTGAGCCCCATGAAGATCGCCATGGTGCTGGATGACAGCATCGACCGTCCCGACGGTGTCCAGCAGTACGTCCTGACTCTCGGCGCCTACCTTGAGCGCGAGGGCCACGAGGTCCACTACGTGTGCTCGGACGCGACCCGCGACGACGTCACCGTGCACTCGCTCGCGCGCAATGTCGGCGTGACCTTCAACGGCAACGGCATGCGGATGCCGTTGCCCACCTCCCGGTCAGCGCTGCGCGCGTTCCTTGACAGCCAGCGCTACGACGTGATCCACGTGCAGGTCCCGCACTCACCGCTGTTCGCGGCACGGCTGGTGGACGAGGCCAGGCGTGTGCAGGCGCGCACCGTGCGCATTGTCGGCACGTTCCACATCCTGCCGTCCGGCACGGTCAGCGCCGCCGCCACGCGCGTGCTCGGGCGGTGGCTGCGAAACAACCTGCGCCACTTTGACGCCTTCTGCGCCGTGTCAGCGCCCGCCGCCGAGTTCGCGCGCCAGTCCTTCCGGATCGACCCCACGGTCATCCCGTGCGCAATCGACTCCGCCGCGTTTTCTGCCGCGCCCCGGACCCCGCGCCCCGACGACCGGCTGGTCGTGTCCTTCCTGGGACGCCTGGTCGAGCGCAAGGGGGTGCTTGAGCTGGTCGCGGCCATCGCTGCGCTCCCGGCGCAGGTGCGCGCGAGGCTCGACGTGCGCATCGGCGGCAAGGGCCCGATGCGCGACCGGCTGGTCACTGCGATCGCCGAGGCGGGGCTCGGCGAGGTGGTGAGCGTGGTCGACTTCGTATCCGAGGCCGACAAGCCGGCCTTCTACGCGGACGCGGACATCGCCGTCTTCCCGGCCACCGGCGGCGAGAGCTTTGGCATTGTGCTGATCGAGGCCATGGCCTCCGGGGCGGGTGTGGTGATTGGCGGCGACAACCCCGGGTACCTGTCGGTGCTCGGGCAACGTCCCGAGGTGAGCGTGGACCCGCGTGACACGGCCGCGTTCGCGGCGGCGCTGACGCGGCTGATCGAGGATCCGGTGTTGCGTGACGCGCTGCACGCGGAGCAGGCCGCGGGAGTGCGCCGCTTCGACGTCGCCGTGGTGGGCGAGCAGATCCTAGGGATGTATGGCGTGCGATGCCCCGCGCGGGCGGGGTGCTAGTGCCGGCAGGGTGCTAGCACCGGCAGGGTGCTAGTGCGGGCCGTCGGTCTCGCCGCGCTGGCGCCTGCGCCGCTCCTGGGTGCGAAGCCAGTTGAGGTATTCGGGGTCGTCGTCGGGCGCTCGCGGTTCGCGCCGCTGCGGCCGGCCGCCGGTGCCCTTGGCCCACTTCAGGTACAGCCAGGCGGCCGCGCCCACCACCGGCATCAGGATGATGATGAGTACCCATGCGCCCTTGGCCAACCCAAAGGGCTTTTTGTCCGGATGCTGCGCGGCGTCCGTGACGCAGTACACCGCGGGGGCGATGTAGAGGAGCAGCAGCAACAGGCGGAGCATGACTCCATCATAAGCGCGGGTAAGTTAGTGCTATGAAGGTGTTCGCCTATTGGGTTGCTCGTACCGCGATTTTTGTCGCCGTACTCGCCGCGCTGTGGCTCATTGACTGGTTCGATGTCATCGCGGTCATCGCGGCGTTCGTGATCGCTTGGCTCATCTCGTACCTCGCCCTGCCTGGTATGCGCCGGGCAGCTCAGGAGCAGATGGCGGATATCATTGACCGTTCGCAACGGGGGCTGCGCGAGGCAGACGCCGAGGAAGACGCGGAGATCGGCAGCGACGGACGCTGACGGGGCGCGCTGCGTGCGGCACTACAGATGGCGCCGCAGGCGCCTGCCCACGCTGGCGTCATAGCCGAACGCCGCCGCGCATGCGGCGAGGATCAGTCCGATGAGCCCCATCCACACTCCCGACAGCACTGCGCCGGTCGCGAACGACAACAGGGCGAGCGCGAGCAGCGGCAGTGCAGCGAACACTCCAGTTCCGACGGCCCCGAGAACCGACCAATGGGGCTCGAACAGCCCCCATCGCACGCCATAGCGCCGCTCGTACGGCTGCGAGTAGGTGCCGGGCACCCCGCGGCCCGCTCCAGGCGGCGGCGTGGCGCTCTCACTCGCTCCGGGTGCGGGCGGGACGGCTCGCTCATGCGGTGACCAGGCCGTGCCGTCCCACCATCGCTCACGCCCGTCGCCCTGCGGGTACCAGCCAGGCGTTACGGTCATGCCTGCTCGCGCTCGACCCGGGCCGCGAAGTGCGCGTCGACCCAGAACGCGAGCGCGCCGAGCGCGGATGCTGCTCCGGACACGGCAATCAGCGTCGAGACCGAGCTTCCCTGAGCGGCGATCACGAACTGAATCGCCGCGGCGATCGCAAAGGCCGCGGCCGCCACTCGTGCAGGCGCTGGTCGCCCGCTGCGGCCCCACCGCACGCCGAGCCACCCGATGCCGTCGTAGGTACGGGACTGGGCGTGCGCCGAGACTGCGGGCTGCACCTGTTCGGTCCACGCCTGGCCGTCCCAGTACCGCTGGGAGCCATCCGGCTGGGCATACCAGCCCGCTGCGGCGGTGGGATCCGTCACGGTGCGAACGCCACGGTAGGCCACGCGACCGCGTCAGAGCTCGCGAGCCGTTCCGCGGTCGCGGTGTTGCGAGACGACGATCCCGTGAAGACGTTAATGAGACTCACGATGCCGGTGATGAGGCTGATCACGCCGAGCACCAGACCGATGATGGTGCCCACGCCCAGCGTCGGCGCCGCCGTCGCGATGGCCACGGCAAAGCTGGCGACGGAGACGGCAAAGCTCGCATAGGCGAACTGGAGATCGGAGAAGAACTGCTCGATAGAGCCCGCCAGGCTGGTCAGCGAGTCGGACATCTGCTGCGCGACGGCGCCAATGTCGCCGACGGCCAGGCTGTGCTGGCGGTACGCCTCGTTGTAGGAGTCGGTGGCGTCGGACTCCCAGGAGCTCGACGACGTCGCGACGAGCGCGGTGGCGGTCATTGCACCCTCGAGCGTCGACGCCTGGTCCTTGACAGACGCGATGAGCGTCGCTGACGCCGCGCGAAGCTTGGTGGGCCTGCCCACTGACCGCGCGAGATCGCGGAACAGCGCGATCGCCTCGAGCATGACGCGCGCGGCCTCGTCGACAGCCTGCATCAGCGCCCACCGGATACCGTCCTTGGCGGGCCCCGGTAGGGGCACGGCGATGGGCCAGCCCACCCGCACCGAGTCGAGGGCGGCGTCGATGATGCCGGGCGCCGCCGCCACCACGCGGGTGATCTCGCGCTCAGCGGCATCGCAGCCACGTTCGATGGTGATCGCAATCGTCTCGACGTTCATGCAGTCAGCTGCCTTCCATCTGGTTCGCCAACGCCGCCTCGATGGCATCCAGCGTCTCTTGCTCCGTCGTCTCGTAGATGCGCCGCACGCCTTCCAGCTTGTCCGCAGCCGCCTCCATCGCCGCCGCGCCGGAGCTCAGGTCCTGAGCCAACGTCGATGCGGCTGTCGCATAGGCCTGAGCGACATCCTGGGCTCCGGGCAGAATCGAGAAGTCCAGCGCCGTGAGGTCGGCGCCTACGGTGGGCACTGCCTCCCCCGCGGTCTTCACCGTCTGCGCCCACTCCCGCCACGTCTCGGCATCGGTGTCGAGGGCGCTTGGAGTCACGCTGACGTCATCGGCCATGCGGTCACGCCCTTTCGTGCGGCAGGGCCGCGGTCCGGACCACCTCGGCGGCGATCGATGCCTCGCTCTGCCGCTGCGTCCAACCCTCGGCAAAGACCACGGACTGGGTCACCCCCTCGACGGTGACGACCCCGACCGTCCGGGCGTCGTTCCACACCGGTTCGGGGGGAGCGGGCGGCGCCGCCGGCGCAGCGCCGGCCTGCCCGGAGAACACCTGCTCCAAGACCGAGGCGAGGTCGAAGCCGCTCGGCTCCGGCGGCACGCCATCATGCGGCACGGGGCGCTCACGGTGGGCAGCAACGAGTGCGAGGTTGACGTCGTGGTCGAGAGCGCCGCTGGGCAGCTCGGCGCGCGCTGCTTGGTTGATCGTGAGGCCGATCAGGCGTCCCGACTCGTCGACGGTGGCCGTGACCGCAGAGGGTGGGGGGACGGTAGCGAGGTGCTGGATATCGCGCTGGAGCTCCTCGAGACGCGCAACGGAGCGGTGTGCTGACTCGAGGAAGTTGTCCAGCCGCGCCTGAATGTCCTCGCCTGACCCGTTCGCGCGGCTCACGTGCATTCCTTGACGACGGACTGCTCCGCCGCCTCGTAGTTGCCCGCCGCCACTTCGAGTACCTCTGCGGCGCGTTGCAGGGTGCTGCGGATGCCGGCCATCGACGCCGACCAGTCCCGTTGCGCTGCCTGGTACGCCTGGGACGCCTCTCCCGTCCACGCACCGGAGATCGTGTTGAGGTGAACCGTCAGGGTGTCCAGTTCTCCTTGCACGTCGCCCGCGGCGGTTCCGAGCGAATCGGCGATGCTGCGCATGCTCTCGGGCTGGGCTTCGATTCGTCCGACCATGGCGGCATCGTACATAGCGCTCGACGATGCGACCAGACCATTGTCTAGAGCGCGATGCCTACCGCGAGCGTGAGCCCGTAGACAAGACCCGCGGCAGACAGGCCGGCAAAGATCACCTTGAGACCGCCGGACGGCATCCCTACCGTCTCGCGCACCGCTCCGTCGATGCGCATCGCGATCGCGAAGTACAGGCTGGGCAGGGCGACCACGGTGGCGAGCAGCGCCCACGGGTGCACAAAGGCCACCACGACGGCGCTGAACACCGGCAGCATCACGGCCGCGGCGAACAGTTGGCGGGCCCGGTGCGAGCCCACCTTGACCGCCAACGTGCGCTTGCCCGCGAGGGCGTCGGTGTCGAGGTCGCGGATGTTGTTGACCATCAGCAGCGCCACCGCGTAGAGGCCCACTCCCACGGACGCGACGACCGCCCACCACTCGACGGCACCGGCCTGCGTGAGCATCGTGCCGAGCACCGCGACGGGGCCAAAGAACACGAACACCGACACCTCGCCCCACCCGGTGTAGCCGTAGGGCCGGTCGGAGCCGGTGTAGTGCCACGCGGCCCAGATGGCGATCGCCCCGACCACCAGCAGCCAGTACAGCCCGGTCTCGACCACCAGCGCGAGACCCAGCAGCCCGGCGATTCCGAACGCCACGAAGGCGGCGGACTTGACGGCACTCGGGGTCGCGCGGCCCGTCGCGACCAGGCGGTCCGGGCCCACCCGGTCGACGTCCGTGCCGCGCACCCCATCGGAGTAGTCGTTGGCGTAGTTCGACGCGATCTGGAGCGCGAGTGCCACACCGAGCGCCAACAGCGCCGGGACCAGCGCGAACTCGTCCACGGCCGCCGCGCTGGCGGAGCCTACGGCGACTGGTGAGAATGCGGTCCACAACGTGCGCGGTCGCGCGCCGGCGACCCAGTCGGCTGCGGTGGTCATGGGGCCTCCTCGGCGGTGATGCGCGCTCCGAGAGCGCGCGCGGCATACCGGTCGATCTTGCCAGCCGCGGTGCGCGGAATGGAATCGAGCGCGGCCATGGCGGTCGGCAGGGCTGCGCGCTCGAGCGAAAGGGAAGAGCGCAAGTCCTCGAGCGTCACCGTGGCCCCCGGCTCGAGCACCACCAGGGCGACCACGCGCTCGCCCCATTGGGGATCGGGCGCGCCGACCACCACCGCATCGGCGATGCCGCCGTGGGCCCGCAGGGCGCGCTCCACCGGCGCGGGGTGCACGTTCACCCCTCCCGAGAGGATCACGTCGTCCGCCCGTCCCTGGACGGTGAGCCGACGCCCGTCGAGCACGCCCATATCCCCTGTACGCAGCCAGCGCGTGCCGTCGCGCATAAGGAACGCGGAGTCGTCGCCGTCCGCAAAGCCGTCGGCGAGCATCGGCCCCGCGAGCTCGATCCTGCCGTCGTCGGCGATCCGCACGCTCGCGCCCGCGAGCGGCAGGCCGTCGTACACGCAGCCGCCCGCGGTCTCGGTCATCCCGTACGTCTCGAGCGCCTGGGGCGGCAGGTCCATACCGGGTGGCGCCCCTCCGACCAGGACGGCATCGAAGGCGGCGAGGGCGGCTGTGCCGCGCGGGTCCGCGAGCAGCCGCCACACCTGGGTGGGCACCAGCGAGACGTAGCGCCTGCCCTCGGGAAGGGTGGCGGCGGCCGCGGCGAACCCGGCCGCGGTGAAGGGCCCGCCATCGTGATGGACGAGGGCGCCGCCTCCCAGGTGGGCCCGCGCGACCACCATGGCTCCCGCGATGCGGTCCGTCGGCAACGCCAGCAGCCAATGGCCTGGGCCGCCCAGGCGCGCGAGCGTCGCGGAGGCGGACGCGACCATGGCATCGGCGCTCACGAGCACCTCCCGCGGCTGTCCAGTCGACCCCGAGGTGGGGGCGGCGATGCCGCGTGCGCGCCCTGCCAGGGCCGTCATCACGGCGCTGTAGCCACCCTCGACGAGCCGCGCGTAGTCCATGGCCCCAGCGTAGGGCGCGCTTACAATGGCGAGCATGAGAGCCTCACGCGCGCTGTCCGTGACCGCCTTCGTTGTGGGGGGCGCGATGGCGATGACTGGGTGTTCGAGTGCCGAAGTGGTGGAGCCGCCTGCGACCACCCAATCGGTCGCTGCCCCGAGCCCGTCCCGGTCGGCGGCACCGAGTGGCCCCCCGGACCCGCGCCCCGACGTGGTGTGGCCTCTCACCGGCGTCGACGCCACGGAGGCGGACGCCGCGTTGCTCGACCGGCCGGCGTTAGCCATCAAGATCGAGAACTCGTCCGAGGCCCGCCCCCAGTCGAACATTGACACCGCGGACGTCGTGTTCGAGGAGCAGGTGGAGTACGGGATCTCGCGCCTGATCGCCGTCTTCCACTCCGACGTTCCCGAGACCGTCGGACCCATCAGGTCGCTGCGCCCCATGGACCCGAAGATCGTGGGCTCCTTCGAGGGCCCGCTCGTCTTCTCGGGTGCTCAGCGGCGGTTCATCAACGACGCCGCGCAGTCGGGTACGAGGTTGCTCGCGGAGGATGTCGGGTCGTACGGGTTCTTCCGGACCTCC
>JBKBNW010000030.1:0-15189 GCA_046295115.1 Demequina sp. | reverse complement strand
CAGGCCCACGGCAAGGACGCCTGCCCGCAGTGCGGCTCCACTGAGGTTGCGCGCAAGGGGGTCACGCTGAGCCTGATCTGCCAGTTCTGCAGGTCCGAGTGGGTGGGCAGCAGGCTCGAGGACACGCACGGCCTTGGCGAGGGAATCGGAGACCTGTCGGGGCGGGTCTACACCTCGGGTGCCGCCGACATCACCAGCGACGACACGTTGGTGACGATCAAGTGCACGGGCTGCGGCTCCGAGGTGGTGGTGGACACCGCCCACTCGCTGGAGTCGCGCTGCCACTGGTGCCGCTCGATCCTGTCCATCAACGACAAGATCCCCAACGGCGCGGTGCCGGATGGCGTGCTGCCGTTCAGCGTCACCAAGGAGGACGCGGTGGCGCGCATCGCGGAGTTTGTCGGCAAGCGCCAGTTCTTCGCGCTCAAGCGCTTCAAGGCCGAGTTCACCCCCGACAACGTCATGGGGGTCTACCTGCCTTACATGACCGTCGACGGCAATGTGGGCGCGCGCTTTCACGGCCAAGGGGAAGTGCAGACCCGCCGCTACACCGTCAAGACGGGCGAGAACTCGTCGACCACGTACTACGACGCGAACGTGTTCGACGTGGTGCGCGACTTCGACCTCCACATCGACGACCTGATCGTCGAGTCCTCGGCGACGCGCTCGCATATCGACAATCGCTCGAACACCAACAACATCATCAACGCCCTGCTCCCGTACGACGTCAAGGAGATGGTGGCATTCGACAGCAACTTCCTGGGCGAGTTCTCGGCAGAGAAGCGCGACCTCAACATCGACGACGTCGCGTCCCGCGCGCACGCCCAGTTCTTGACGATGGCCCGCGAGTCGATCCGCGACGATGTGGCGGGCTACGACCGCGGTGTGAGGTGGACTCACGAGCAGCTCACGGTGCACGGGAGCCGGTGGGCATCGGTGTTCCTGCCCGTGTGGCTGTACAGCTACGCACAGAAGATGGACGACGGCCGCGTGTTGGTGCATTACATCGCCGTCAATGGCCGCAGCGGCGCCTGCATGGGCAGCGTGCCCGTCAACAAGCGGCGGCTGTGGGGCGTGACGCTGGCGGTCTCCGTGGCGACCGCCGCGATCGCGTGGCCGCTCGGCATCATCGCACTGGCGACGGGGGCATGACGATGGGAATGGTCGTGACGCTCCCTGCGGTGTCGTTGTCACACGCGACGCTCGCGGTCTCGGGCGACAGCGACGGCGCTGGGCTCGTCGGCATCGCGCTGCTGTTGCTGCCCTTCGTCGTGGGAGTGCTGCTCTACCGGACGATGTACCGCCGCTACCGCAACCAGGACAAGCGTTACGAGTTCGAACACACCACGTCAGCGGTACGCAGCAACCTCAGGCGCTGGGACACGTTCGTGCGCGAGCACAAGCGTCAGCGCAGCAGGGAAATCGACGGACGCAACGACGATAATCCGCTGATGCGCGCGGCCCACGTCGCGGTCGACGAGGTCGACACCGCACGCCAGGCGCAAGAGGCGCGAGAGGCGCAGGAGCCCCGACTCGCCCAAGAGCCTCGCGACGCTCAAGAGGAGCGTGGCGCGCAGGGCTCACGCATCGCCGAGAGCCAGCGGGAGGCTCAGGGGTCAGCCGGGGAAGGGCCAGCAGCGGACGGGCCAGTAGCAGACGGTCCCGACCGCAGCGAGGCCTAAGTGACTCCGCCGGTCCGGCGCGTGCGGGTAGCCGCGCGTGAGACGCCACTACGCGAAGTGTTCCTCGGTCCCGCCTGGCGCAGCAGGGACTGCGCCGTCCCGGAGTCGAGGATCAGGTCGGTGATGGTCTGCGCCCGCAGTGCGGCCAGCAACGCGACCGCCTTCGCCGGCGCGGCGACCACGGCAATGCGGTGAGGGATGCGCCGTAGCTCGAGCGGGGTGGGCCCGCTGGCGCGTCGGTTGAGCGCAATATCGCGCCACGAGCCGTCCGCCCTCATGAACACCGTGCACACGTCCCCCACGACCTCGTGGGAGGCGAGGGACCTCCGGTCGGCCTCGTCGAGGTATCCGGAGGCGTAGACGTGCGATGGCATGGGGGAGTGGATCGCCCCCACGCTGAGCAGTGCGACGTCGGCCCGTGCCTGGCGATCGAGCACCTGCTGCACTGACCGTTCCTGCCACATCATTTCGCGGGTGCGGGGAAAGTCGAAGAACGCGGGCACGGGAAATGGCATCATCTCGGCGGCAAAGGCGCGCGCGATCGCGCTGACCTGTTCGGCGCCCACGGCGAGCCCCGTCGTGCTGGGCGAGACGGATCCGTTGAGCTGAACCACAGTCGCGCCATCCAGCGGGTGGTCGATCAGGTGAGTGATGATGGCCGAGACCGTGGTTCCCCACGCGACCCCGAGAGTCATGCCATCGCGGAACCAGTCGGGCAGCGCCACCGCGGCGAACCGCGCCACCCTGTCCAGCCGGGCGGCGTCGCTCAAGGGCTCCTGCACTCGCACCACGTGCGCGCGGATGTCGAATCGCGCCGTGAGCTCTCGCGCGAGGCGGCCGGAGGTGTCGACGTCCCTCACCTGGATACGCACGATCCCCGTCTCCCGCGCCGCCTTGAGCAGCCGGGACACGCTTGATCGCGACTGGCCCAGGCGTCGCGCGACGGCCTCCATCGTCTCGTGCTCGACGTAGTACAGATGCGCGGCCTCACGCATCAGGTCGTCCCGCGTCGGCACCACATCGCGGTCTGCGCTGTCACGTGTTCCCATGGCCGCCTCCGCGCCTTGCACGTTTGTGCACTCGGGTTGTGCATCCGTTCAGGACAGGTTCTCATGACTATGACGAATGGAGACAAAATCCCCATGAGAAGCACGCTTACCCCGGAAAGCAGGATCGCCGACCTCGAGGCGATGAGTGACGCGCACGGCCTTGACGTGCTGGTCATCGGCGGAGGTGTCACGGGCGCGGGTGTTGCACTCGATGCCGTCACCCGAGGCCTACGCACCGGCATTGTCGAGGCACAGGACTGGGCCTCCGGCACCTCGTCCCGTTCCTCCAAACTTGTGCATGGCGGCCTGCGCTATCTGCAGATGCTGGACTTCCACCTCGTGCATGAGGCGCTCACTGAGCGCGACCTGCTGATCACGGAACTGGCGCCCCATCTCGTCGAGCCGGTGTCCTTCCTGCTCCCCCTTGAGAAGCGCGTGTGGGAGCGCGCATACTTTGGCGCCGGAGTCGCGCTGTACGACACGCTCGCCTCGGTCAACGGCCGCCGGCGCCGCGCGCTCCCGGTCCACCGCCACCTGACGCGCACAGCGATGTCCAAGCAGTTTCCCGATCTGCGTCACGACGCCGCCATCGGCGCGATTCGCTACTGGGACGCATCGGTCGACGACGCCCGCCTGGTCCTCACGCTGGTCCGCACCGCGGCCTCCTACGGTGCCCTCCCCGCGAACCGCACGCAGGTCGTCGAACTCACTCACTCCTCCGTAGGCGCCGTCACCGGCGCGGTGGTGGAGGACCTCGAAACGGGCACACGGCACACCATCAAAGCGCGTCACGTGATCAATGCCACCGGGGTGTGGACCGAGGAGACCGAGTCCCTGGCGCAGTCCGAGGGCGGCTTGCACGTCCTCGCGTCGAAAGGCATTCACGTGGTGGTGCCGCGCGAGACGATCCGGGGCGACGTGGGGCTGATCCTGCAGACGGAGAAGTCGGTGCTGTTCGTCATCCCGTGGTCGCGGTACTGGATCATCGGCACGACAGACACGCCGTACGACTTCGACCCTACTCACCCCGTGGCCACGAGCACTGACGTGGACTACGTACTGGAGCACGCGAACGCGGTTCTCGCCAAGCCGCTCACTCGCGACGACGTGATGGGCACCTGGGCGGGACTGCGCCCGCTGCTGCAGCCGGGCACCAAGGACGGCACGTCGTCCGCGAAGGTGTCCCGGGAGCACACCGTGGCGTCACCAGTGCCGGGCATGACAGTGATCGCCGGCGGCAAGCTCACCACCTACCGCGTCATGGCCAAGGACGCAGTCGACTTCGCGCTCGGGTCCCGCGCGAAGGCGCTCCCGTCCATCACCGACCGCATTCCGTTGTGGGGGGCCGAAGGCCTGAAGGCAGTGAAGCGGCAGGGCCCTGCGCTCAGCGCCCGCTACGGCTGGACGCGTGCCACGTTCGACCACCTCACGCACCGGTACGGCTCGGGGATCTCCCAGCTTCTCGATGCGGTGAGCGCCCAAGCGGACCTCGCTCTTCCGCTCGAGCATGCGCCCGCGTACTTGCGTGCAGAGATCCACTTTGCCGCCACGCACGAGCAGGTGATCCATCTCGAGGACGTCATGATGCATCGCACGCGGCTCGTGTACGAGGTTGCCGACGGGGGCCTCGCTGCCGTATCGGAGATTGCCGCGATCATCGCCAAGGTCCAGGGTTGGGACGAGGAGCGCGTCGAGGCAGAGATCGCGTCGTACCGCGCGCGGGTGGAGGCCGATGCGGCTGCCGCCCGTGAGTCGAGCGACGAGGCCGCGATCGTCGCGCGCGCGATGGCACCCGATATTGCGCCAATGGTGGCGCTCGCAGAACCGGGCGGTGCCAGGACCCCTACTTAAGTGTGGTGCCCTGACGCGCATCGCTTGGCTGCATCCGTCGCCTCCTTCTCACAATGGCGTGAACGAAAGGAAACCTCCATGGCTGACATCTTCATCTCAGAGATGCTCGGGACGGGAATGCTGATCCTCCTCGGAGGCGGCGTGGTGGCGAACGTCCTCCTCGCGAAGTCCAAAGGCTTCGACGGCGGTTGGCTGCTCATCAACATCGGCTGGGGTCTCGCGGTATTCGCGGGTGTCTTCGTGGCCTTCGCCACTGGCGGCCACATCAACCCGGCCGTGACAGCCGGAATCTGGGCGTCGGGTGCAGAAGAGTTCGGCCCCGGCATCGCGGCCGATGCGGGGAACTTCTTCACCTACCTCGCAGGGCAGTTCGTCGGCGCGTTCATCGGTGCCGTGCTCGTTTACCTGGTCTACAAGAAGCACTTCGACGAGCCGGCCGATGCGGGGGGCGAAGTTGGCCATCTTCTCGACTGGTCCGGCGATCCGTTCCTAGGGCTGGAACACCGTCACCGAGGTGATTGGCACCTTCGTGCTGGTGTTCGTAGTGCTGAGCTTCGGCAACTGGCCGGGCGACCTGGGCCCCCTGGCCGCCGCCCTGCTCGTGGTCGGCATCGGCGCCAGCCTTGGCGGGCCGACCGGCTACGCGATCAATCCCGCGCGCGACCTCGGCCCACGCATCGCTCACGCGCTGCTGCCGATCAAGGGCAAGGGCGGCTCCGACTGGAGCTACTCCTGGGTGCCCATCGTGGGCCCCATGATCGGCGGCATCGCCGCCGGAGCGCTAGCCGGGGCCATCTACTAGCAACCACGCGGTTCGGCGCCGCGCTTCCACATCACGTTTTATACGAAAGGATCGCAACATGAGCGACTACATTCTCGCTATCGATCAGGGCACTACGAGTTCGCGTGCCATCGTGTTCGACCACTCGGGGTCGATCGTGTCGTCGGGCCAGAAGGAGCACGAACAGATTTTCCCGCAGGCCGGGTGGGTCGAGCACGACCCCCACGAGATCTGGGCCAACGTGCGCGAGGTGGTGGGTATCGCGCTCACCAAGGCCGACCTCACGTACGAGAACATCGCCGCGGTGGGCATCACCAATCAGCGTGAGACGGCCGTCGTGTGGGACAAGACCACGGGCAAGGCCGTGTACAACGCCATCGTGTGGCAGGACACGCGCACCCAGAAGATCATCGACAAACTCGGTGGCGAAGACGGTGCCGACAAGTACAAGGACCGCGTGGGGCTGCCGCTCGCGACGTACTTTGCCGGCCCCAAGGTGATGTGGATCCTCGAGAACGTCGAGGGAGCGCGCGATAAGGCCGATTCCGGGGACCTGTTGATGGGAACCATCGACACGTGGGTGCTGTGGAACATGACCGGCGGCAAGCAGGGTGGCGTCCACGTGACGGACGTGACCAACGCGTCCCGCACCATGCTGATGGATCTCAAGAGCCTGTCATGGGACGAGTCGATCGCCGCCGA
Source organism: Demequina sp. (assembly GCA_046295115.1). GTDB lineage: Bacteria > Actinomycetota > Actinomycetes > Actinomycetales > Demequinaceae > Demequina. Next base: position 9,124 of record JBKBNW010000030.1, on the reverse strand, counting down.
CATGGGCATTCCGTTGTCGATGCTGCCCGAAATCCGGTCGTCGGCGGAGGTCTACGGCAAGGGTCGGCGCGGCGGCATGCTGCCCGAGGTTCCGATCGCGGGAATCCTGGGGGACCAGCAGGCGGCCACCTTCGGCCAGGCGTGCTTCGAGGTCGGCATGGCGAAGAACACCTACGGCACCGGCAACTTCATGCTGATGAACACGGGGGAGGAGCTGGTGCCGTCCAAGAACGGGCTGCTCACCACGGTCTGCTACAAGATCGGCGATCAGCCGGCGATCTACGCCCTCGAGGGGTCTATCGCCGTCACCGGTTCGCTGGTGCAGTGGCTGCGGGACAGCGTGGGGCTGATCAAGAGTGCAGACGAGATCGAGAAGCTGGCGAGTCAGGTCGAGGACAACGGTGGTGCGTACTTCGTACCGGCGTTCTCCGGCCTGTTCGCTCCGTACTGGCGATCGGATGCCAGGGGAGCGCTGGTGGGGCTCACGCGATACGTCACGGCCGGGCACATTGCGCGCGCGGCCCTCGAGGCAACGGCCTATCAGACGGCCGAGGTGCTCGACGCAATGCGGGCCGACTCTGGGGTGGAGCTCACCGAGCTCAAGGTCGACGGCGGCATGGTGGTGAACGAGATCCTCATGCAGTTCCAGGCCGACATCTTGGACGTCGAGGTGGTGCGGCCCAAGGTGGCGGAAACCACCGCGCTGGGCGCCGCCTACGCCGCTGGCATCGCGGTCGGGTACTGGCAAGGTGAACAGGACGTCATCGACAACTGGGCCGAGGACAGGCGTTGGCACCCCGACCTCGGCGACGACGAGCGCTCACGCCTGATGCGCAACTGGAAGAAGGCGGTCACCAAGACCATGAACTGGGTGGACGACGACGTCACCTGAGTTGGCGGCGCGTGTCAGCAGGAGGTTTTACGGTGGTGACATGAGCGCTCCTCGATGCGGCATCTGCGGCACCGACGTGAATGACGCCGGCGCGCTCGTGGACTTCGTCCCACGTGAGGCCGACCTCGACTGGCACGAACAGGTGGGGGAGAGCGGGTCACTGTCCGGCGGCGTCACGCCACCGGACGCCGCGTGGTTGTGTGGGCGCCATGTCGAGTGCGGGCTCTTGCTGGCGACGCGGCTCGATATCGAGCGCGGGCTCTCCATGCTGCGTGAGGCCGATGGCGGCGTCGAGATCCGGGGTGCGCTCGCAGCGACCATGGGCGTCAACGAGTGGGAGCGAATCCTTCGTCGCTCACTGCCGGACTTCGCAGTCGAGCTCGGCAGCGACGCCGTCGAGATTGAAGAGCACTGGCAGTCCAGCTACTGGGACGACTCCGAGATTCCCGCCGGTGCGCACAACGGCGTCGAGTGCACCAGCTGGAGTGTGAGCGGCGATCGGTCGAGGGTCGCTGTCGACCGTACGACCATTTATTGGAGAGCAGGCGGCGTCGCGCGGACCGATATCCACATCGGATCCGTCGGGCCTCACACCCCCGGTTGGTCGGTGTGGGCCACGCCCGATGCCAACGCGTCCCGCTTTAAATCGGAGCACCTGAGCGTCCACGGCGACCCGTCGCCGTTGATGCGCGACCTACTACTGCGCTACGGACTCGAAGCGACGCGGGTGCGCCGCTAACCGTCCGGCGCTGGGGGAGAGCCACTCGCGGAGGACACAGCAAAGCGGCGGGGGCCCGAGGCCCCCGCCGCTTTGAGGTGAGAAGAGGTGAAGGACTAGTCCTTGTCACCGTCGGTCGCGTCGTTAAACGCGCCCGCGACAGCATCCTTGCCGTCCTCGACCTTGTCCTTGGCGGACGCCTTGCCCTGGTCCACCTTGCCCTCGGCCTCGAGCTGCTCGTTGTTGGTCGCCTTGCCGGTGCCTTCCTTAACCTTGCCCTTGGCATTCTCGGCGGCGTTGCTCAGTCGGTCAGTTCCACTCATGGCGTTCCTCCTCGTGATCGGCGGATTGATCCCTTAATCCGGATCAATCCTGTGCCTCGGACAACGGCGAGGAGGGGCCTGCATATTCCGTAGGTCAGGATGGATCCGGATTCAGCAGCTCTGCGACCACCACGGGCACGGCGATGGCGATGTCGAGTGCCGCGATGGGGCCGCCGGGGTTCGCGGCCTGCGCCGCCCGCGCGTGCACCCATGCGGCGCACGCCCCCGCATCGGCCGCAGTGAGCCCCGCTGCCAGCAGAGCGCCAGCGATACCTGCAAGGACGTCCCCGCTGCCAGCGGTGGACAGCCATGCCGGCGCACCCGGCAAGTCGATGACGTGCCCGCCCGGTGAGGCGATGATGGTGCGGGCACCTTTGAGCAGTACGGTCGCGCGCGCAGTCTCCGCGAGCAGTCGCGCATGCCCGGCGCGGTCGGCCGTCACGTCCTCCACAGTGGCGTCGTGCCGGAGCGCCCCGAGGGTGCGCATCAGCTCCTCGGCGTGGGGGGTGAGGAGCACTCGGTCCGAGGGTGCCTCGCGTGAGCCCGACGCGCGCGCCCGGGCGACCTCCTCGAGCGCCCCGGCGTCCACCACCATGGGCAGCCCGGATGCCATCACGGCGCCGATCACGGCGTCCTGCACCGGGTGGTCGGCGACGCCCGGTCCCACCACCCACGCCTGGGCGCGGGGGAGCAGTTCTGCCGCGTCGCCGGGGTCGTGAACCACGCATTCGGGCCGATGCGCCAGCACTAGGTCCTGCGCTCGCCGCGGGCCCACATAGCGCACCATTCCAGCACCAGCCCGGACCGCCCCGGAGGCGACGAGCACGGCGGCGCCGGGATAGGCGTCAGAACCGGCCACCAGCCCTACGACGCCTCGCGAGTACTTGTCTGCCCCCGCATCGGGCACCGGCCAGCGCTCGCGGACCCGCTCCGCGCCCCAATCCTGTGGCGTGCTCACCCGTCCAGACTGGCACATCGCGTGTCGCCGCAGGTGGATCGACCTGCGTGACTGCTGGAGCACGCGTGGCTCGTGCGAGAATACGGGGCATGGCCATGCGTGACATCCGGGTGACCGGCGACCCCGTCCTGCGCACTCAGTGCGAACCCATCACCACCGTCGACGACCGTGTGCGCACGCTGGTCGAGGACCTGCTGGAGACCGTCGACCACGAGGGCCGGGCGGGACTGGCGGCGAACCAGATCGGCGTCAGCCTGCGCGCGTTCTCGTGGAACATCGACGGCGACGTGGGCTACATCCTGAACCCCCAGATCGTCGAGCGCAGCAGCGACCTGCAGGAGCTGGGCGATGAGGGCTGCCTCTCGGTGCCTGGGCTCTGGTATCCGTGCGAGCGGCCCGCGTACACCAAGGCGGTCGGCACCGATCTCGATGGCGCCGAGGTGATGATCGAGGGCGAGGAGATCTGGGCCCGGCTGATCAACCACGAGGTGGATCACCTGGACGGCAAGCTCTACCTCGACCGCCTTGCGCGCGACGTGCGCAAGAAGGCCATGCGCGAACTCCGGGAGTCACTCGAGGCGTAAGGCGTCTCAGCCCCGCGGCACGCCCACCTGCACCACGACCACGCGCCCGGCCGATGCGGCCGCCGGCTGATCGACCAGGCACGGCTTGGGTGCGGTGAAGGTCACGGTCACGTCGGCGCGCACGTGTGGTGCAGTCGCCTCTCCCGAGTCCACGTCGAGACCGCTGGGAAGGTCGACCGCCACCACCGCGGCGCTATCGGGGATCGCGGCGACGAGCGCATCGGCTGGTGGTCTCAGCCCCGGCTTCGCGCCCACGCCCACGATGCCGTCGATGACCAGGTCCGCCTGCGCTAGTGCGCCCAGCGCAGCCGGGTCGTCGCCCGCGCGCACCTCCAGTACGTGGGCTCCGGCCGCCTCGCACTCCCCGCGCCCCATCGGGTGCGCGGTGGGGCCGACGAGCACCGCCGTCGTCTCCGCGCCGCGGTAATGCAGCCTCGCCCCGGCGAGCAGGGCGTCGCCGCCGTTGTTGCCGCTGCCGGCGAGCACCACCACGCGGCAGCCACGGGTGCGACCATGTCGGAGAGCGAGCAGGGCTTCGCACTCGGCCGCAACCGCATCGGCCGCTCGCGCCATCAAGACGGGCTCGGAGACCGTGCGCATCGCCGCGCGTTCGGCGTCGCGCACCTGCTGCGCGGTCATCACGTTCATACCGCCCATCGTGCCCGGCATGTGGCCAGGGTTTCACACGCCGCGCGCGGCCGCTGGAGTTCTGCGCGTACATGAGGCACCATAGGACCACACCTGGTGCAGCCGGGTTGTCCTTCGAGGTCGTAGGGGAAGACGTACCTCACTAGGAAGGATGGGTCATGGCTGCGATCACCCGAGGTGTCCTTTTCGTGCATTCGGCGACACGCGCGATGTGCCCGCACATCGAGTGGGCCGCCCAGTCTGTGCTGGGCGCACGAGCCTCGTTCGAGTGGACCGACCAGCCGGCCGGCACCTCGCTGTACCGTGCCGAGGTCGCCTGGCAGGGCACCCCCGGCACGGGCGCGCGCCTGGCATCGGCGCTGCGCGGCTGGGAGCACGTGCGCTACGAGGTGACCGAGGACCCGTCCTTCGGCTCCGACGGCGGCCGTTGGTCGCACACGCCCTCACTGGGGATCTTCCACGCCGTCACGGACGTCCACGGGAACATCGTGGTGCCCGAGGACCGCATTCGTGCAGTGCTCGAGGCGGGAGTGTCGGTCGCGGAGTTCAAGCGCGCCATGGATCTCGCCCTCGGCGCCGCGTGGGACGAGGAGCTCGAACCCTTCCGCTACGCAGGCTCGGGCGCACCGGTGCGGTGGCTACACCGTGTTGGATAACTGCAACGTTGGTTGACTCTCGGACCATGCAAGAGCTCACCCGCGACGAGGTCCTGACACTCCAGGCGATGGAAGAGGCGCTGTGGCGCCCCGAGACGCGATTCGATACGCGGTTCATGGGCGCGGTGCTCGCCGCCGAGTTCGTCGAGGTCGGGCGGTCCGGGCGCACTTACACGCGCGATGAGATCCTGGCGATGCAGCCGGTCGAGATCGACGTGGCGCTGCCCCTCACCGACTTCACCGCGGTGGCCATCTGCGAGGACGTGGCGTTGGTGCGGTATACCTCGGTGCCCGCCAAGGCTCTGCGCGGGGCGGCACATCGCACCTCGGTGTGGGTCAACGACGGCAGCTGGCGGCTGCGGTTCCACCAGGGCACGCCCACCGACATCTGACGCCCCGCACCGCCCGAGCTCCTTTAACTGCGAACCACTCCTGTGACCGGCGCGCCGGGAAAGGGTCGATTCGGCCTTCCCACTACGGCGTGCCGGCACCACAGTGGTTCGGAGTTCAACAGCGGCGAGGCCTTACGCGTTGCCGAACACCAACGCGACGTTGTGGCCGCCGAATCCGAACGAGTTGTTGATCGCCGCGACCTGACCGCCGGGGAGCTCGCGCGGGGTGTCGCGCACCAGGTCGAGGTCGAACTCCGGGTCCGGGTTGGTGACGTTGATGGTTGGGGGAGCAGTGCGGGTCTCGAGGGCCTTGATAGTGAAGACCGACTCGAGGGCGCCAGCGCCCCCAAGCAGGTGGCCGGTCATCGACTTGGTGGCGCTCACCACCACCTGATCGGAGTGAGACCCGAGCAGCGCACGGATGGCGCGTGCCTCGATCATGTCGCCCACGGGGGTCGAGGTCGCGTGCGCATTCACGTGCACCACGTCCGCGGCGGTCAGCCCCGCGCGCTGCAGGCTGAGTTCCATCGCGCGCGTCTGACCGGTGCCGTTCGGCTCGGGAGCTGCGATGTGGTGGCCGTCTGCGGTCATCCCCACGCCCAGCACGCGGGCGTAGATGTGCGCGCCGCGGGTTTTGGCGTGTTCCTCAGACTCCAGCACCACGATGCCGGACCCCTCACCCAGCACAAACCCGTCGCGCGACACGTCGTAGGGGCGTGACGCCCCCGCGGGGTCGTCGTTGCGCTTAGACAGGGCGGCCATGGCCGCGAAGGCGCTGATGGGCAGCGGGTGGATCGCAGCCTCGGTGCCACCGGCGACCACAATGTCGGCGCGCCCGGACTCGATCATCTCGAAGCCCATGCCGATGGCCTCGGCGCCCGAGGCGCACGCCGACACCGGCGAATGCGAGCCCGCCCGTGCCTTGAGCTCGAGCGAGACGTAGGCGGTGGGGGAGTTCGGCATGAGCATGGGGACCGTCAGGGGAAGCACGCGCGCGGCGCCCTTCTCCTTCATGGTGTCCCAGGCGCTCAGCAGGGTCCACACCCCGCCGATGCCCGAGGAGACCACGGCGCCGAGGCGCTCGGGGTCGACCTCGGGCGATCCGGCGTGAGCCCACGCCTCGCGCGTGGCCACGATCGCCATCTGGGCGCTCGGGTCCATGCGCTTGGCCTCGGGCCGCGACAGCACCTCACTGGGAGACACCGCCAGCTGCCCGGCGAAGTTGACGGCCATGCCGTATGTCTCCGCCCAGTCGTTGTCGAGGGTGCGCACGCCGGACCTGCCGGCGAGCGCGCCCTCCCAGGTCGAGGCGACGTCCCCGCCGAGGGGCGAGGTCGCGCCGAATCCAGTGACGACGACAGTCATGGGGAACTCCAGTGGGGATCGGGGATGTGAATGGGTGTTAGCCCTGTGCAGCGGTGATGAAGTCGACGGCGTCGCCGACGGTGGTGAGGTCCTTGACCTTCTCGTCGGGGATGCGGACGTCGAACTTCTCCTCCGCGAGCGTGACGATGGTCATCATCGACAGCGAGTCGATGTCGAGGTCGTCGGTGAAGGACTTGTCGAGCTGGACGTCTGCCGTGTCGAGGCCGGTCTCTTCGGCGACGATCTCCGCCAGGCCCTCGAGGACTTCATTCTTGTCTGCCATGGTGTTTCTCCTTGTAATGGTGATGCGATCGCATCGGGTTCGAATGGAACGGTGAGAAGCCTATTCGGGACCCTGCCGTTAGGGCAGGACCACCACCTGCGCGGCGTAGACCAGGCCGGCGCCAAAGCCAATCTGCAGCGCAAGATCGCCGGAGTGGGCATCGCCGTCACGCAGCAGCCTCTCCGTGGCGAGCGGAATGGAGGCGGCGGAGGTGTTGCCGCTGTCGACGATGTCCTTGCCCACCGCGACGTGGGCAGGCAGGCCGATCTGCTTGACGAGCTGGTCGATGATTCGCACGTTGGCCTGGTGCGGGATGAAGGCCTTGATGTCCTCGGGGGTCACTCCGGCCGCGGCAATAGCCTCGCGCGCCACCGGGGCCATCTTGAACGAGGCCCACTTGAACACGCTCGGCCCCTCCTGGAAGAGCGAAGGGAACGGCGTCTGGGGGTCGTCGCGTACCTCGAGCCAGGACGCGGTCTGCCCGATGAGAGGGGCGCCCGCGCCGTCGGATCCCCACACGGTGGGGCCGATGCCGGGGGTGTCGGAGGCGCCGACGACGACCGCGCCCGCGGCGTCGCCCAGCAGGTAGGAGATTGACCGGTCGGTGGGGTCGATGTAGTCGCTCATCTTCTCCGCACCGACCACCAGCACGTTGCGCGCGGTGCCGGCCCGCACGAGCGCGTCGGCCTGACCGATGCCGTAGCAGTACCCGGCGCAGGCGGCGGAGATGTCGAAGGCGGCTCCGGTGGATCCGAGCCGGTCGGCGAGCACCGGCGCGCCGCCTGGGGTCATGTACGGGTGCGTGATGGTCGACAGGATGATGGCGTCCACGTCACCAGGCTCGAGCCCTGCCTGAGCGATGGCGTCGCGCGCCGCCCGTTCGGACATGTCGATGACCGAGGTCTCGGGGTTTGCGCGCACGCGGGTGACGATCCCGGTCATCTTGCGGATCCACTCGTCGGAGGAGTTGATCGGCCCGACGATGTCGTCGTTGGGGACGGACTTCTCGCCGCGGGCGACGCCCAGCCCCAAAATGCGCGTGAACTCTGGCCCACGGCGGATGTTCATAGTGGTCACGCGTGCTGCTCCAGGAGTTCTCGGGCGGCGGGGAGGTCGCCGGGCGTCTTGAGCGCGACCGCGGGCACGCCTTTGAGGGAGCGCTTCGCGAGGCCCGTGAGGACGCCGCCTGGCGCCACCTCGAGGACCGCGGTCACGCCGAGTTCGAGCATACGCGCCTGGCAGAGGTCCCACCTGACCGGGTTCGCGACCTGAGTCACGATCCGCGACAGCGCGTCCACGCCACTGGTCACCTCACTGCCGTCTGCGTTCGATAGCAGGGTGATCGCGGGGTTTTGCAGTACGGCCGATGCGGTCGCCTCGAGGAGTGCGGCGACGGCGGGCTGCATATAGGACGTGTGGAATGCGCCTGCCACCTGCAGCGGGATCACCCGTGCCCGGGTGGGCGGATCGGCGGCGAGCGCCTCGATGCCGGCCACGGACCCCGCGGCGACGATCTGTCCGCCGCCGTTCATGTTTGCCGGGGTGAGGCCCAGCTGTTCGAGCCTTTCGAGGACCTCCTCCTCGACGCCACCGAGGACCGCAGCCATCGAGCTGGGCTCCGCGCCGGCGGCGGCCGCAGCCATCGCCCCCGCGCGCACCGACACGAGGCGCATCGCCTCAGACTCGTCGATCACGCCGGCGAGTGCCGCCGCTGCGAGTTCACCAACGCTGTGGCCCGCGACGAGCCCCGGCGAGAGCTCTCCGAGTGCAGCGCGGGCGGTGGCCAGGCCGGTGGCGACCAGCAGCGGCTGCGCGATGGCAGTGTCCCGGATCGTGTCCGCGTCAGAGGTGGTGCCGTGGGCGAGAAGGTCGACGTCTGTCGCATCCGACAACGCGCGTAGGTGGGCGGCGACCTCGGGGAGTTCGAGCCAAGGCGCGAGCATCCCGGGAGTCTGAGCGCCTTGCCCGGGGAAGAGAACGGCAATCATGGGACTAGCATCTCCTATTCGGCGGGGAGCAGTGAGCCATTTGGCCACCGTTTCGACACGCGCGATTTGTAGGTTCGCTACAAAGGCAGGTGGGTCGAGTCGCGTAGGCGACCGAGCGCGAAGGCCGTCTCGAGCACGTGTGCGTCACGCGTGGACAGCACGTCCCAGCCCGTCAGTTGTCCGACTTTCTTCAAGCGGTACCGAACCGTGTTGGGGTGGACGAACATGGTGCGCGCGGCGAGTTCGAGAGAACGACCGCAGTCCAGGTAGGTCGCGATGGTGTCCGCGAGCGCGCCGCCCGCGCGCACGATCGGGTC
>JBKBNW010000029.1:0-15773 GCA_046295115.1 Demequina sp. | reverse complement strand
CAGAGGACCAGCGCCGACCTGGTCGCCAGCACCGCTGCGGCCCTGGGGCTGCGGGAGCTCCGCCCGTGGCACACCTCGCGGGCAACGGTCACCCGGACGTCCGACGCGCTGGTCTCGTGCACGGACGCCTGGGGACACATCGCGACCGATGTCGCGACCCTGGCGCGGACCGAGATCGGCGAGCTGGCCGAGCCGGCGGCCGAGGGCCGCGGTGGCTCGTCGACGATGCCGCACAAGAACAACCCGGTCCTGTCCGTGCTGGTGCGCCGCGCAGCCCTGGGCTCCCCCGCTCTGGCCGCGACGATGCACCTCGCCTCGGCCACCGCGGGCGACCAGCGCCCGGACGGCTCGTGGCACGTCGAATGGTCGACCCTGCAGATGCTCGGTCGACGCAGCGTCGTCGCCGCGTCCCAGACCGCCGAGCTGCTGCAGGGTCTGTACGTGGACGCCGAGCGCATGCGCGCGACGCTCGACCGGTCGGCTGACAGCGTGCTGGCGGAGCGCCGCTCGATCGCCGGGCTGCTGGACAAGACCGCCGATTCCGACCCGACCACCTACCCCGGGTTCTCCGAGGACCTCATCGTGGGCGCCGTGGAGCGAGCCCAGACCTTCCTGGAGGAGAACGAGTGACCGTCCCTCGCATCACGGCCGTCCGGCTCGGCGGTTCACCCGCCATGCCCCTGCTCGTCCTCGGGCCCTCGTTGGGCACGTCGGCTCGGTCGCTGTGGTCCCGGTGCGCCGCCGGCCTCACCGATCGCTTCGAGGTCCTCGCGTGGGACCTGCCCGGGCATGGATCCAATGTCGGTTCGGCCGAGCCGTTCACGATGGCCGAGCTGGCCGCCGGTGTCCTCGAGATGGTCGACGACATGCTGGCTGAGCGCGACGCATCCACCAGCACCTTCACCTACGCAGGCGACTCGGTGGGCGGCGCCGTCGGGCTGCAGTTGCTGCTGGATGCACCTGCGCGCATCGACTCCGCCGTCTTGATGTCCACGGGCGCACGGATCGGCGAGCCGGACGCCTGGCGGACCAGGGCGGCGTCCGTGCGCGCATCGGGCACTCCGTCGATGATCGAGGGATCAGCCCAGCGCTGGTTCGCGCCCGGATTCCTTGAGCGGGAGCCGGAGGTCAGCGCGACCCTGCTGCACGCCCTGCAGGACACCGATGACGAAGGGTATGCGCTGGTGTGCGAGGCGCTGGCGGACTTCGACGTTCGTGAGCGCCTCGGTGAGATCCGACCCCGGGTGCTCGCGGCGGCGGGCTTGCTCGACGTCCCCACCCCGCCGGCCGATCTCGCCGCGATCGCCTCCGGAGTCCGGAACGGGCGGCTCGTCGTCCTCGACGGCGTCGCGCACCTGCCCCCGGCCGAGCAACCGGCCGAGGTCGCCCGGCTCATCCGCGGTCACGCGGACGCCGGGCAGCCGGTTGCCGCTCCCACGACCGTCGCCGGGGTGCGCGACGCCGGCATGGCGGTGCGCCGTGAGGTGCTGGGCGATGCCCACGTCGATCGTGCCACGGCGGCGATCACCGACCTGACCGCCGACTTCCAGCACTTCATCACGCAGTACGCGTGGGGATCGGTGTGGACTCGTCCGGGTCTTGACCGGCGCAGCCGCTCGCTCATCACGCTGACCGCCCTGGTGGCCCGCGGACATCACGAGGAGCTGGCCATGCACGTGCGGGCCGCGCGGACCAACGGGCTGACCAACGACGAGATCAAAGAGCTGCTGCTCCAGACGGCGATCTACTGCGGCGTGCCCGATGCCAACACGGCCTACCGCATCGCCCAGCGCGTGCTCGACGAGCTGGACCACCCCGCTTCCTAGAAGACTGCTGAACAATCCTCGTGGCAGGAGCCCGGTGTGGTGGCTGGCGTGAAATCCTGTGGGTATGCAGGGTCGTGATTGTGACTTTCGCCGGTAAGTGGCGGTGGTCTACGGACATTTGACGGCGGTCTCACTGGCGAGTGGTGGTCAGCCAGGTCGCGCGGCGAGCTGCACGCGTCCCGTCCGGGACCGCCCGGACTCCTACTCGATGAACACCTGGTCGCATTCCCCCACCGCTTCAAGCTGGCGAGCCTCCTTCTGGTCGGCGGCAGACACTCGCACGTACGCCACACGCTGCCCACGCGGTCGGGTTGATCTGAGCGCCGGCTTCCTCTCCCCCTCGACGGCGTTTTCGGAATCCGTCGCCTCCACCCGCAGGCTCCAGTCCAGCTCGTCCCGGCGACGGAACCGCGTCTTGATGTTCCCGCGGCTGACGATGAGCACCTCTTGCCCACCGTCACCCGCCCGGCCCAGCAGCGTGCCGATCCGATCAGCCATTTGAAGAGCCCCTCCCCCGCATCTATGTATCAATACACTCTGGACCCGACGAGATTACGTGTCATAAACGAACATACCCACCCTGTGGCACAGCGAAAACAGTTCGCCTTCAACCGTCCCGCACGGGCGTACCCCACGGGGACATGTCACAAAGCACCCCAGGCCGAGATGGTTATCAATTACAAGCGGGAGGTCGCCTCTGCCATGGGCACTGGCGTTCTGAGAAAAAAGGCAGCGACACCCTCATTCACGGAGAGGCCAACCCTGAACGTGGGCGCTCTCGTTGGAGTCCATCCGAGCCACGTCGCGTCGCCGCACGCCATAGCGCTGGAACGCAGACCGCCTAAAAGACCGAGCCCCTCTCACCGAGCCAGAGCGGTTCACTAGGGTTGGCGATGCTGGCGCCCAGACCAGTTGGCGGGGACATAGCAGATGTTGACTGAGCGATGAGGTGGAGATGTCGAGGCTATCGGACCTTCTACGCGCTGCTAAACAGCTCGATCCACGTCTCGGCGAAGACCTGGAGGACGAGATCCGGCCATTGCAGAAGCGACTGCCGTTCGGTCTCAACTTCGAGAGACATGCGCCCGAGGCAGTGGAGCTGGCGGGCCACAAGGTTCGGAAAGGAAGCAAGGTCCGCATCCTCCCGCCGAGGGGATCGACAGCGCACGGCGACCAGCGCATCTGGACCGTTAGCAGGCTCACCGGTGACTCTGCAGAGATATGGGCACCGAATGGCGAAACGATAGAAAGCGCCAAGGTTTCGCTCAAGGACCTAATCCTAGTGGCCGAGTTCCGAGAACGGATTTACCCAGGACTGAATCTCGACAGCACTGTGGAGAGAGGTGGCGACAAGCCATTCCACACCGTCATCACAGGCGAGAACTTTCACGTGCTGGAGCAACTAACGTTCACGCACGAAAAGGCAGTGGATGCCATCTACATCGATCCTCCCTACAACACTGGTTCTCGCGACTGGAAATATAATAACGACTATGTGGAGGGTGACGACCTTTACCGGCACTCAAAATGGCTAGCGTTCATGGAACGCCGCCTCAAGCTCGCTAAACGTCTTTTAAATCCTGAGGACTCGGTGCTCATCGTCACAATTGACGAGAACGAATATCTGCGCCTTGGACTCCTACTAGAGCAAACGTTCCCAGAAGCACGCATCCAGATGGTATCCACTCAGATCAACCCACAGGGCACATCATCTGGGGCTGCCGAATTCTCTCGGGTGAATGAGTTCATTTTTTTCGTAAATATTGGAAACGTGGCACTCACAAAGTGGTCGAGGTCGATGATCGACAACGATAAGGAGGCGAGCGATGTTAGCGTCGATCAAACGGTTCGCTGGGCAGACTTCGCCCGCTACGGCGCTAACGCGAGCCGCCGTAAGAGCCCCGGTGCTTACTTTCCGATCTTCGTAGATGTGAAAACCGAGACCGTCCACAGCATCGGGGATGCGATTAGCTGGGATACTGATCCTCGCAGTGTGCCAAGTCCGACTGGGACTCGAGCAGTCTGGCCTCCAAAGCGACCTGACGGAACAGATGGGCGGTGGAGGACCGTCGCCGACTCCTGCCGCGATCTCCTATCGAAGGGTTACCTCAAGGTGGGGCCCTACAACTCTCGAAGCGATAGGCATTCATTCTCCTACCTTCAGGGCGGTTCGATCGCAATGATCGAATCCGGCGATATTCAAGTAGTTGGTCGTGACGACAAGGGCGCAGTCATCGTCGAATACGGCAAGGGAGTTAAGCGCACCACACCGAAGACGATCTGGACCTTGCCGTCACACGACGCGTCGCGCTGGGGGGCGAATCTTCTACAGCGGATCCTGCCTGGACGACGATTCCCTTTTCCTAAGTCACTCTACGCAGTCGAAGATACGCTGCGATTTTATGTAAGACACAAGCCCGACGCCGTCGTGCTCGACTTTTTCGCTGGTTCCGGCACGACAGCGCATGCAGTCATGCGCCTCAACAAGCAGGACGGGGGGCGCCGGCAGTGCATCTCGGTTACAAACAACGAGGTCTCAGCCGAAGAGCAGATCCAACTCCGCGAACACGGATTGCGCCCTGGGGACGCCGACTGGGAGAAGCTAGGAATCTGCGACTACATTACGAAGGCACGTATTCGTGCCGCGATTACCGGAAAGACCCCCGAGGGTCTACCCATCAAGGGCGACTACAAATTCGTGGATGAATTTCCTATTTCTGATGGCTTCGAGGAGAACGCTGCCTTCTTCACTCTGACTTACGAGTCGCCATGGAGGGTCAGCACGGATAGAGCATTCGAGGCCATCTCCCCTATGCTATGGCTCCGAGCTGGAGCGGCAGGCCGTCGCATAGGTTCTCTCATTAAGGGATGGGAGGTCGCCGACAACTACGGGATCATAAACGATCTCGACCGGTCTTCGGAGTTCATCGCCGCGCTCGACGACGCGGAAGGCTTCCGTATCGCGTACATCGTTACCGACGACGAAGGTCGATACCAGCAGATAGCGAACGAGATTCCCGACATCGAGACAGTACGTCTCTATGAAGACTACCTCCGCAACTGCGAATCGACCGGTGACTTCTGATGCGCTTCACCCTGAAGGACTACCAGGCCGACGCGGTCGGTGACACCCTGCGCGAACTCGCTTCCGCTCGTGACTTCTACCGGAGTGCGAGCAAGCGAGTCAGCTCTGTCGCCCTCGCCGCCACTACGGGTGCCGGGAAAACTGTAATGGCTGCGGCTGCTATCGAGGCACTGTTCTGGGGCAGTGACGACTACGACGTGGCCCCAGCCTCAGATGCCGTTGTGCTGTGGTTCAGCGACGATCCATCGTTGAACCAGCAGACAAGGCACCGCCTCGAGCAGGCATCGGACCGGCTGCGAAACCGCCTGGTCACTGTGGAACACCCGTTCCGCTACGCAAAGCTCCAGGCGGGCAATGTCTACTTCCTCAACACCTCTAAGCTCTCGCGCAACAGTTTGCTCGTGCGTGGCCACGACAGCACAGACACCCTGCCGGGGATGGACTCGCACCCGGACCTGGTCCCGTTTACATTCTGGGACACGCTGCGCAACACGATCGAAGACTCAAACCTAACGCTGTACATGGTTCTCGACGAGGCTCACCGCGGTATGGGCCGCCGGTCATCGACTGACACCCAGACGATCGTGAAGCGGCTCATCAATGGCCACAGTGCCGTTCCACCGATCCCAATCGTGTGGGGCATATCTGCCACCGTCAAACGGTTCGAAGAAGCGATGGCTGAGGCTCAGGTACAAGAGAGCCGCGTCCATTTGCGCACGATTACCGTGGATCCTGTCCGCATTCAGGAGTCGGGCCTACTCAAAGACGACATCGTCCTCGACTTTCCGACAGAGACCGGCGATTTCAATACAGTCCTGTTGCGCCGCGGAGTGCGAAAGACGAAGGCAATGACGGCTGCATGGGCGGAATACGCAGCGGCGCAGGACCAGCCAGAACAAGTCAACCCGCTCCTCGTTCTGCAAGTCCCAAATAAGCCGTCACCCACCGAGATGGCCGCAGCCATTGACACTATCCGTGAGGAGTGGCCTGAGCTGGGATCCGACGCTGTCGCGCACGTGTTTGGCGAGCACAAGGCACAGACTTTCGGTCCGTACAACGTGCCCTATATTTCGCCGGAACGGGTGCAGGACGCGAGCTACGTCCGCGTCCTCCTGGCAAAGGACGCGATCAGCACCGGCTGGGACTGCCCCCGAGCCGAGGTCCTGGTCTCATTCCGCCCCGCGAAGGACGAGACACACATCACTCAGTTGCTCGGACGGATGATCCGCACACCATTAGCCCGGCGTGTGGAGGGAGACGACCTTCTGAACAGCGTCGAATGCATCCTCCCCCGCTTCAACAGGTCGACCGCCAGCCTTGTGCTCGAGAGGATCATGGGGAGCGAGGTGCTCGACGGTGACGGAGATACCGGTCAGCGCGTCTTGATTGAGCCCCAGCTAATGGCACCGAACCCCGTCATCCCAGTCGAGGTTTGGGAGCTGTTCACCGAACTCCCCGCCGAGACGCTCCCCCGCAAGCATGCGAATCCAATCAAACGGCTAACTTCGCTGGCCCATGCGCTGGCCGCCGATGTTCTGGTGCCCGAAGCTGGCCGCCTTGCGCATGAGCACTTACACGGTGTGCTCAACGGGTTAGCCGCGCAGTACCAAAGAGAACTGGAGAAAGCCCAGGATGACGTACTGACCGTCGTAGGAGGCACTGTGCGCGGGTACGGTGGCATGCGCACTGACGGGACTTGGACCGAGCTGGCAGACGACCGCGCCATCCAGGATGCGTACCGTCATGGTGCGCGCACAATCACACCGGACATCGCGCGAACCTACATCGATCATTTATCCCAGGACGATGACGATGAGGACGTCTTGCGTGACGCGCATATAAAAGTAGCTGCCCTGGCAATGCTCCCCCAGACAAGACCAGCACTTGACACTGCCGCGGACGCACTCGCGGCCGAATGGCTAGGAAAACAGCGAGTTGCGATCAAAGGTCTTTCGGAATCTCGACAGAGCCTCTACGCCGAGATTACGTCGATGAGCACTGCCCCACAGTTGGTATCAATGGCGCTGCCGAAGAACCGGCAAGAAGAGACAAAACACTTTGTCGGCGAGGTTGCTCATCTACTTGAGCGCCGCCCGTTGCACCTTCTTTCGGACGAGGAAGGCATGTTCCCCGTCGGGAGGCTGAACCACGACGAAATTGAAGTGCTCGATACAGAAAGGGCAAGAGGCAACCTTCTCGCCTGGTATCGAAATCCGACAGGTGGCAGGGATTCGATGAGCCTCGCTTATCAGAACCGTCACGGTGATTGGCGGACGTTACGACCCGACTTTTTGTTTTTTATCGACAGCAAAAAGGGTGTTCAAGCAAATATCGTTGACCCGCACGGGGCTTGGTTGCCTGATTCCTTGCCAAAGCTGCGAGGCATGGCGCGCTTCGCCGAGGTCTACGCGAATCGGTTCCATCGCATCGAATCGATCTCGCGCATCGACGGCAAGTTGCGTGTCCTGGACTTCACGCGCCCCGAGGTGCGCACCGCGGCGCTTGAGGCAATCAGCGCCGATAACACATACCGAGAGTTCTCAGTCAGATACTGACGACGGACGTGGACTTGTTAGGTAGGTCTAGCTCACGGGATCTCCGCGTCGACGTGGCCAACAGAGCAGCCGCGTCTTAGTCTTGCCGCGAGTCCTCCATCACCTAACCGCGGAATCTCTGAGGTAGATCCCGGGCGTCGGCGATAAGTGTGACTTTGTACGGTCCACAACCCACATCCGACGAAGTGCCGATAATGTTGCATTCTGTCGTCCTTGCTGGTCAGACACAGAGAAAGGTGCCCGCTGCTACTGTCTCGGCATGCGTGGTCGGTATTCGGGCAGCCGTGTCCGGTACTGCTCTTGGCGACGTCCCCGACTTGGACGGGACAGAGCCAGAGTTTGAGTGGTCACCCGCCTCTTCGGTGGCGCCTCGCACGCGGGCACCGGTGACTCGCGATCGCGTGATCGACGAGCACCGGGTGAGGGAGTCCTCTCTGCCGACGTGTGGCCTTTGGCCCTCGTGGGCCAGGGAGAAGGGCCCGCGGCCGATCAACGCTCGCCTGGAGACGGCTACGACCAACGGCATGTTCCGCTCGGCGTTCGCCTCGGCCCGAACGAGGTAGAAAACCTCAGCTATGTCCACGCCCCGGGCGACGAACTCTTGCTCGCCGCTGGCCTACTGGCCTTCCACAGGGACAGCGCCCGCCGTGAGCACGGGCAGGATGCCGGGACCGCATTCCTTAAAACAGGGACAGCCCCCGCGCCGGCGCGGCACGAGGGCTGTCAAAAGGCTTAAACCTCAGTAGTAGTAACCCCCGCCGAGCCCCTCGGTCGAGGCCAGGCTCCCCGTGAGCGAACCAATCACCGCGAACTGGCTCGTAAGGGAGAGGAGCGGTGCCAGCACGATGGAACCGATAACGGCCCCAACCTGCTCAAAGCCGGTGCCGGGCAGACCCGGGAACAGCGGGACATTGAGGTCAATCGGGGGCATAAGAACTCCTAAGTGTTGTGGGATTTCTTATATTAGGGCATCGGTCCGACAAGAGACTCAGGCGACCTGAACTAGGTGTTCTGTCCACGTCGAAGCAGATGGGGCACCTACTCGACCGCGAGTTGTACAAGATGTACTCTTAGAGTCATGGTGACCACGACACTCAGCAACTTCCGCGCACACCAGAGCGAGGTACTCGACGCCGCACAGCGGGCGCCGGTCGAGATCCTCAGCCGAGGCAGCCGTCGTCGCGCCGTTGTCGTCTCGCCTGAGTTCTTCGACCGCGCGCTGCAAGCCCTGGAGGATCAAGCCGACGTTCGCGGCGCGGCCGACGCTCGCCGCGAGGACGACAGCATCTCCCACGAGGACCTCATGGCGGAACTGGGCCTCTGAGCCTAAGCTCCCTCCTCGCTGATGCCCTATTCGATCACCTATAAACCCTCGGCTGCGAAAGCCCTCCGCAAAGTTCATCCAACCGAGCAGAAGCGAATCGTCCGCGCCATCGAAGCCCTGGCGGTGACACCGCGACCGCCCGGCGCCATTCAACTCGCCGGAGGCGAGGGCGAACTCCGCATCCGCGTCGGCGATTACCGCATCATCTATGACATAGAGGACGACGCCCTCGTTGTACTCGTGCTGCGCATCGGGCACCGCGGCGACGTCTACAAGTAACCGCGCCCCACTCCGAGTCGCCGCAGAACATTCCGGGACGCACTACCCGCCAGCGCCGATAAGTTGCGTTCCGACAATCCGCAGCCGGCACGGCTCACGATGGCAGGATCCAACGCCTAAGCAGACAAGCCGAAGCTGCTAGAGCTGCTCGTTACCCAGGGTCTCGACGCCACCCAGGGCGGCCCACTAACGGCATGAAAATCATCCAGTCACCGACTGCGCCGATATGCGGGAACACCCGTGGAGCAACGCGGCCCGGCCACCAAGAGTTCTGTCAGCGGGGAGGCGACCCAGGACAACAGGAGCAGCTCCGGCCGGCACGACCGGCAGCACGGCCAACCATCAATCGAACTCCACCCACAATTGCCGGCGAACGCGAACATGGAAAGTTCGCAGTTCAGACGCTGATTGCCAACCCCCCCTCATCACAGGGCGGGCTCGTCACGCGGCTAGGCACCCGTGCTCGTTGCTCGCACCGGACTTGCCTACCAGCCTGAGAAGCACGATCTCTTCGGCGCCCGACACCGTCAGCGGTATATACCTCGATCCGTATTAACCGACGACGGTATTTACCTCTAGCGAAACTACTCGAGAAGTGCGTTTCGAATAGCTGCCTCGATAAACTCAGACACGGTCTCCCCTTGTTGGATGGCCGCGATCTTCGCTCTCCGGTACACCTCAACATCAAGCGCTAAAGATGTCTTCGTACGCCGAGGACCGGCCGGACGTGCGGCTTCAGAAGCAGAGAACGTTTCCGAGACTGGCCGGATGGGAGCTGCGGCCCGTGGGCGCAAACTACGGCTCACCGGTTCCGATTTGCCACTCATTTAGTCACCTCAACGATCTCGTCCATCAAGTCTCGATAGCCGAAGAAGCTTGTTGGACATGTGCCGAATGACTGGCGTATCGCCTGTCGCTTCCCAATCACGTTCTCGAATACGAACACCCCTTCCGATTCAAGGGCCTCCTTTGTGAGCTCGAGCAGCTTAGTGCCGAGCTCAACGCTCGTGAGAAGGACGCCAGCTGGCTTATGTGCAGCAGCCTCCAACGTCGGCCAGACGCGCTGGAGGTCCAACCCAGACGGCGCAGTGGGGACCACGACAACATCAGCCGCATCGATCGCGGCCTGAATGATGTCAGCAGCACCCGGAGGCGTGTCGATCACTGTGATGTCGCTACTAGATGCGCGCGAAAGCGTAATCTTGTTCGCGGGCGAGACTTGAAACGGCAAAGGCGCACTCCCCTCCGTCGCAATCTCAGCCCAACTAGTGGCCGACCCCTGAGGGTCCGCGTCTAGCAACTCAGTCGACTTGCCCTGCGCGCTCGCGACCGTCGCTAGGTAAATGGCGGTGGTCGTCTTACCGACGCCACCCTTGGTGTTAACTACCGCAATCTTCAAAACCCGCTACACCTCAATCTTCTTATACCGCGATACCGCTGTACCTATTGTGGTCATCACCTTGATACCAAAACTGCAGCACAGGAGTCCGCCAGCCACGCCGAACACCCCGAAATACCTCTAGACCGATAGCGGTACATCAGTAATCACCGTTAGACGGGTAATGGTGTTACGGTATGTACCGCTCACGGGTTTGCGGTATGTACCGCTGCTGGTGTGCCGCGGCCGCTGACCGCCGACAGAGCCGTAGGCGGCGCCAAAAACTCCACCTCACCTAGGCGTGTCGATAGGATTTGTGGCGCCAAGTGTGGGAGTTTTCCTCCCATGGCGACGAAGCAGCGGGGCCCCGGGCGACCGTCATTCGGCGAGCGCATGCGCGTGCCCGTCCGTATGGCTCCTGAGGTGTACGAGGCACTTCGGGTGGAAGCCAGGTCTAGAGGCGTCTCGATGTCTCAATACTTGGCTGACCTCGCCGCCATCAATCTTGGCCTGCCCGAGGCCGTAGTTCCACCTGCAGATGAGGAGGCAATTTCAGCGTGAAGCGGTGGCCGGCCCGCGCCCGGCCAACAGTTGAACACCCCGCAACCCTGAAATGACTGATCCCGGCCCACTGGCAGGTGGACCGGGATCGAAAGTCAAGAGTTCGAGTTACCGCTCAAACTCGGTGTTGCTCACCAATTAGGAGAGCTGTGCTTCCAGGCACCTCTCAGAGTAAGTTATACCCATCGGATGGTCCAGTCGATCCGATCGGCGTGTCTCGCTCTGACCGCGACAACCTCATACCTCTCGATCCCACCTGGTGGTGGGACTCTGTGGTGTGCGCGTGGAGTCCGCGCCCGTATGTGCGTGTCGACTCGCATAAGGCGCATACCTTCGCCGCCACCAGGCGCCTCACCGACGGCGCGCCGGGGGAGGGGACGCCTTTCGCGCTGCACCTAGCCGATGAATCGGGCAAGTTTCGGCTCCTCGCCCTGGATTTTGACGCCCACCATCCCGGCTCAACCGCGGACAAAGACCTCGCAGCGTGCACAGGTGCCTTGACTGCCGCGGGCGTCGAGCATCTGGTGTGCTCGTCAGGACCTGGTGGGGGATACCACGTGTGGATCCGGCTGAGCACCGCCGTCTCCCCACACCGCCTGGCACCGATCTTCGACGCTTTCTGCGCCGTGTGGCCCTCGCTGGATCGGGGCCCGCTGTCCAATTCGCGCACGGGTTGTGTCCGCGCCCCAGGCTCGCCCCACCGCGCCGGCGGCACATCGGTGCCCCTGACAGATCCGCATATCCGCCCGGTGTCCCTGCGAGCCTTGCGCACAGTACTCACGCAGCTGACACAACTCCCTCCAACCAGTGCCGCCGCCACCTCCGACGCTGCGACCGCACCGGTTCCTGTGCACGTCGATGTGCAAGGCCATCCGTACCTCTCTGGGCCCAGACGCCCTTTGTCCACGCAGATCCGTGCCCTTACCCGCGCCCCGATCACTGCCGACAAGGACGCCTCCGCGGTGGGGTGGTCGATCCTGTTAGCCTGCGCCCACGCCCGAATGCAGTACCGCGACGTGCACGAGGCCGCCTTCACCGACCGCTGGCCCGGCCTGGAGTTTGTCCGCACCCACCGCACCAGTGCGGGGGAGCGCGCACCCCGATTCGACGCAGCCGCCGAGTTGGCCCGCCAGTGGACCAAAGCCGTCACCGCAGCCAGCTACACCCACCGCGGCACTGCAGGCCCCTCGCCCACCCGACAAGCCGCCGAAGCCTCTGTCGCCGGCCTACTCGCACGCATGGACGCCCAACCCCGCCGGTGGGCCGGTAAGACCGGAGCCCAGGACCGCCTGGTGCTCCTGGCCCTGGCCGCCCGAACACTCGCAGCCGCCGCGGAGGCCGTGCACCTGTCCGAGCGAGACTGGGCCCTCGCCGCCGGCCTGACCAGAGACACCGTCGCCGACCGACTGAAAGTCCTTCTCCAGCAGGGGTGGGTCAGCCGCGTGCAGCGAGCGGCCGGCCCCTGGGCGGCAGTGTGGCGGGTCGTAAGACCCGGGGGCGGGGAGCAAAGAAGTGGCGCAGTATTTACCCCGGAGATGCAGAGCCAGCTTGACGCTGAGCTCGAATGCGCCCGAGAGGACATCTGGCATGCCCGTGCTCTCGGGGTGTTGGGCATGCGTGTGTGGACGCACCTGTCCGCTGGCCGCCTATCGGTGCGTGAGCTGGCGACCAGGCTCGGGATCTGCCCGGCGACGGTGCGCAGCAAACTGCGCGCACTGCGCTCTCTGGGTCTGTGCACCGCTGATGGCCGCGTGTACCGGGGTCGGTCGCGGTTAGCGCGAGCGGCCGTTGCTGCTGGTGTCGATGGTGCGCACGCCGATCGGGTGCGCCTGTACCGGCTGCATTCGGCGGTGTTCGTGTGGTGGTTCACCACCCGGCACCAGCCGCAGCGCTCCGACGCGTTGGGGGAGTGGGGCGAATTCCCCGACCCTGATGAGGCTGAGCAGATCCACCCGACCGACATTGCGCTGGCCTACGGCGCTACCTCGACCGGCCCGCCAGTGTCGGCCACCACCTGGGGCGCGGCGATGGCTGCCCAAGATCTTCATCGCGAGGCCGATCCCGACAGTTGGTGGGAGCTGGTCGCCGCAGCCCGCGCGGCACTGCCCGCCCCCGACATGCTGCTCGCCCCGCACCAGTGGGCTCGCACCGCAGCCTGACCACTGGCGCCAAACGAGCAGGGGCGAGTCACCACAGGTCGGGGGAGGAGTCGGGTGATGGCCCCCATGGCGAGCTCGTCGTGGGATGGGTGTCCGGGCCGGGTTCGTGTTCTGCGGCTCGGGATTCGAGGTAGGAGGCGACAAAGTCCTCGGCAGTGAAGGACGCTGCACGGGCTACCGCCGTGGCCACAGGGTCGGCGGTGAGGGCGCGGTGGGTCTCTGCAAGCCAGGTGGTCAGTTCGGTGTCGCATCCCGGGGCCGCGGGTGGGGGAGTGGGCAGGGTGTTGGTGTCGGTGGTCTCACCGGTCGCGTGGCGTATCCGGTGGGCGATGACGGTGCCTGGCTTGTTGGCAGTGTCGAGGGTGTCGGTGGCGTTGTCCCATTCCTCGCGGGGGTCGAGGCCTCGGATGGCTGCGTCGGTCCACGCGCCTTCCAGGGCCTGGTATTGGTCGGGGTCTGCCTCGAGCTGGTGGGCGTAGGCACGGGGGAGTGCGTCGATGTAGGCCGGGAGGGTGGCGGCGGTAAAATCGCGGGCGGCGAGGTCCACGCCGTGGCGGTAGAGCTGGGCGAGCCGTTCGTCACTGGTGGCAGACGCGTATTCCTGGCGGAGGGTTTCGGTGGCCGAGGCCTGGTGGGTGTCGCGGGCCAGCACGCCAGCCAGCACCTCTGCGGCGGTCGGGGCTTGGTGGTCGCCGGCGGAGTGCATGTGTGCGTCCTCGGCGCCGAGGTCGAGGGTGGGTTCGCACACGGCGTAGGCGCGGTTTTCTCGTCGGCCGCGGGTCATGGCGACGTACAGGCCGGCACGGTCGACGGTGGTGTCGATGACGGCGTGGGTAACATCGACGGTGGCGCCCTGGGCGCGGTGGATGGTGGCGGCGTAGCCGAGGTTCTGCAAACGCACTCGCCTGTGAACATGCGCGTGCGCGCGGTTTCAGTCTACTCCCATCTGTGGACGGTGACCTTGCCGACTGTGCGGCCGTTCTCGACCAACTCGTGCGCCTCGCGGAGTGTGGTCGGTGAGATCGGCGCGAGTGTCGTTGTGGCCGTGGTGCGGATGCGGCCCTGATCTACAAGGTCAGCGACAGTGTTCAGGAGCTGGTGCTGTTCAATCATGTCCGGGGTCTGCCTGAGCGGGCGGGTGAACATCAGTTCCCAGTGCCAAGCGATGCTCTTGCCCTTGAGCGGGAACACGTCGCGCGGACCGGAGGGTGTTTCATTGAGTGTGTAAGGGTCCGGTCTCGAACCGAGGTGTGACCTACGGGTTTCGCCTCTTGGAAGGATTGACCGAATGACCGAAATTGCTGATGTCCAGAACCCCTTGGCCGGGGTGCTGAGCGCCGATCAGATCGACGCCATGGTGACCGCCGCCGAGGAACTCGGGCAGGGCCGCCACGGGGTCGAGGAGCTGCTGACGCAGATGACCAAGGCGGTGCTGGAGCGGGCCATGGAAGCCGAGCTCTCCGACCACCTGGGCTACGAGGCCGGCGACCCCGCCGGCCATGGGACCGGTAACTCCCGCAACGGCAAGACCACCAAGCGCGTCCAGACCCTCCAGGGTCCCGTGGAGCTGACCGTGCCGCGGGACCGCAATAGCTCGTTCGAGCCGGTGATCGTCCCGAAGCGGGCCCGTCGACTGGGCAAGGTCGAGGACATGATCCTGTCCCTCTACGCCCGCGGCATGACCACCAGGGATATCGGCTCACACCTTGAGGAGATCTACGGCTCCACCGTCTCCGCCGCGACCATCTCCCGGGTCACCGACGTGGTCACCGACGAAATCGCCCTGTGGCAGTCCCGGCCGCTGGAGACGGTGTATCCGATCGTCTACATCGACGCGATCTGGCTCAAGATTCGCGACGGCGGCGTCGTGGCCAATAAGGCCTGCCACGTGGCCGTAGGCGTCGATCTAGAGGGCCGCAAGCAGGTGCTGGGACTGTGGCTCGGTGCTACCGAGGGGGCCAAGTTCTGGGCAGGCGTCCTGGCGGAGATCCGCAATCGGGGCTGCAAGGACATCCTGATCTTGTGCTGCGACGGACTGACCGGGCTGCCGGCCGCGGTCAACAGTGTCTACCCCGAGACGGTGGTGCAGACCTGCGTGGTGCACCTGCTGCGCTCGGCCATGAAGTACGCCTCCTACGCCGACCGCAAGACCATGGCCAAGGACATGAAGCCGATCTACACCGCGGCCACCGTCCAGGCCGCCGAGCTGGCGATGGAAGCCTTCGCCGAGACCTGGGGCACCAAGGCGCCGGGGGCGGTGATGGCGTGGCGCAATGCGTGGGAGGACTTCACCCCGTTCCTGGCGTTCACCCCCGAGATCCGCAAGGTCATCTACACCACAAACCAGATCGAATCGATCAACTACCAACTCCGGAAAATCACCAAGACAAGGGGCTCATTCCCCTCAGTCGAGGCGGCGATCAAACTGGTCTATCTGGGCATCCGAAACATCGAAACCACCCGCGGCGGCGACCTCGGCACCGGCACACAGGGATGGCACCAAGCGCTCAACGCCTTCGCCGTGCAATTCCCCAACAGACTCCCACTCTGACCACCCGGCAGAGGGGCTAACCGACCGGCCCTTACACAGAAAACTTGACACGCCC
>JBKBNW010000028.1:0-16180 GCA_046295115.1 Demequina sp. | reverse complement strand
GACGGGTGGCGCTACCAAGCATTCGTTACCAACACTGCCACCGGCCAGCTCCAATTCCTCGAGGCCAGGCACCGGGCTCACGCCCGAGTGGAGGACCGGATCCGACACGCCAAAGACACCGGGCTCGGCCGGCTTCCCTCGCGGGAGTTCGCCCTCAACCAGGCGTGGCTGGTGGCGGTGATGCTCGCCGCTGACCTCGTGGCCTGGACTCGGATGCTGGCCTGTACCGGCGACGCCGCAGTCCTGGCGTTGTGCGAGCCCAAGGCGCTGCGCTACCGCTTCCTCCACGCCGCGGCCCGACTGGCCCGCAGCGGGCGACGACGAAGAGTGAAAATCCCCGAAACGTGGCCCTGGGCGGTCGCTATCGTCGCCGTGTTCAGCACGATCGCCGCGATCCCCAAACCCGCCTGACCTCACCTGCCCGCCCACGACAGCACCACCCGGAGACCCGCCACCGGCAGCGCCAGCCGGCGCTCCCGCACGCCCATAGACGCAATCGCACCCACCGTCACCCGGCAGAAGCCGTCCTCACACTCCATGAATCAGCGGGGCTAGTGGCGACGATCCAACGGGCGGGGTAGCCCACCTGGTCCTTGGCTATCGCTTCGGCTGCTGCTGCGTCGTCGTCGGCCGACATCGCGTCGACGTTGAGCAGGGCCACGCTCGTCGCCTCCGAGTCCAGTGAGGTTTGCAGGTTGTCGAGCACGGACGGGACGGTAGCGTCGACGGCCGCGAACTGGGCCAGCGGATTCTTCTGCAGATGCGCGCCGCGGGCCACTGTGGCGCGGCCACTGCCGGGTTCACCAAGGATCAGTGCATTGGTGCTGGTAGCGGCAAGGGAGGCAACCTCGGTGCGGCTTCGGCGCCATGCCTCTGACCGCCCGGCGACACCAGGCATTGCGGGGTCGCGTCGCCGCGCCGCCGGGGCGGGCTGCTCGTAATGGATCGGTTCGACCTCGAGGATCACGCCGGCGGCCTCTATGCCATCTTCGACGATCGTCCGCCGGATCATCGCTGTGAGTCCAGACGGGAGGACCAATTTGACCCGGTCTCGCGACATCGGTGCCAGCATCGAGGTGGCTTCTTCTCGCAGGTAGGCCTCGTCGATGGGATCTAGCAGCTTGGCGCCGATCTCGTTGGACATGAACACACCGCAACCAAGCGAGAAAACCGCGACTCGTGGCCGGCGGCAAGCGGCGAGGAACGCGGAGTGGATCAGTTGTTGCTTCGCAGACCCGTTGACCTTGAGTGACTCCTGAATGTCCCGCGCGGCGCGGATCGCGAGCTGACGCATGAGAGGATTGGCGTCCTTTGCGAGGCTGCTAATGTCGACCAGCCCTTCCAAGCGACCGGTAATCGGATTGTGGATCGGGGCGCCTGCGCAGGTGAAGTGCCGGATGGACGATTTGAAGTGGTCTTCGCCGTGCACGTAGACGGCCATGCCGGTCTCGATGGCGGTGCCGACCCCGTTCGTTCCGACGATGCTCTCGGAGTAATCGAAACCCGGTGAGAAGCAGGCGGCTTCAAAGTGCCTTTTGAGGCCGCTGTCGACGTCACGGCGCAGCATTACCTGGGCCCGTTCGTCAGTGAGTGCGATGCCGAGCGGCATCCCGGATAGATCGTCGTGCAACTTGTTCAGAATGGGAACGGCGCATTTCACCATCCGGCGTTGTAGATCGAGGTCCTCGACGTAGACGCTGCGCATGCCCCGCCCCTCCGGGGTGAGACCTGCTGCCTCCGACCGTTTCCAGGACTGGGTGATCAGCGCCGGGGCACCGTCGTCGCCCGCCGGACCATTGCGACTGATCGGGTGGCTCGTCATGGTTGTCTCCCGCTCCTGGGCCTCCCGCATTTCCGGCGCCGGCGCGCCGGAAATGGGGTGGTGTACATCACAGTGTATGGCTACGTGTCGCCCTGCAGGCTGGCAGTGAGCCTCACGAGGTCATACGAGATCGTCGACGACCGTTACGGTGGCGCCGCCGGTGGCGTAGTTGGGGATGTCTGCGATCGCCGCGCGGCCCTCAGTCGAGGCCATTCCTGCGGACAGGTCCTCATTCGTGGCGAACGTCAGGACTGCCATGGCGTAGTGCTCGGGTTGGGTGTCGTCGAGGGAGGCGCAGTGGCCTGCGTGCCAACGCACCACGCCGGGAATTCGATCGGCGAGTGGTTTGTGGTTATTCACGTAGTGGGCGTCGAACGCGGCCGGATCGGTTGGATGGCCGTAGGAGACGATGAGATGGGGCACGGTGTTCTCCGAAGTCTGGGGGGTGAGTCCTAGGCGCGACCCCGGAGGTCAATCACGGGGTCGCGCCGAAGATTTGTGTCTGAGGAACCGGTCAGGAGTTCGGGTCGTGGATGATGGTGCCGCGGATATTCTTGCCTGCGCGCAGGTCTTCGTAACCCTGGTTCACGTCCTCCAGGCTGTACGTCTGGGTGACGAGCTCGTCGAGCTTCAACTCGCCTGCGTTCCACATGCGAAGCAGCTTGACGATGTCGTACTGCGGATTGGACGATCCGAACAGTGTGCCCTTGATGGTCTTCTCCATCAGGGTCAGCTCCGAGCCGGAGACATGGACGGTCAGTTTGGCAGGGTCGGCCAGGCCGGTGACGACGACGGTTCCGCCCTTACCGATCACGTTGAAAGCGTCCGTGACGACCTTCTCGTCGACAGTGCCGACCAGAATCAAGGCCTGATCGGCCCCTTGGCCCCAGCTGAGTTCGTTGACCTTCGTGGCGGCCTCCTCCGCCGTGGCGAAGGCGTGGGTGGCACCGAACTTCAGCGCCGTGTCGCGCTTGAGTGCGACCGGGTCCACTACCACCACGTACTTGGCACCCGACTTCACGGCTCCCTGCACTGCGTTGATGCCCAGACCGCCGATGCCGTAGATGACGGTAATGTCGCCGGCGCGTACGTTGCCGGCGTGGGCGGCGGTGCCCCAGCCAGATGGAACTCCGCAGCCGACCAGCACCGCGGTTTCGAGCGGGAGCCATTCGTCTACCTTGACCACCGAGTGTTGGCTGATCGTGGCCCGTTCAGCGAAGGTGCCAAGCATGCACATCGAGCCGAAGTCCTCGCCATTCGCCGAGAACCGGAATCCGCCGTCGGGAAAGCGGCCTTCGATGATCGTGGCGCCGAGGTCACACAGGTTGGAGCGGCCAGTGGCGCAGTAGCGGCAGGTGCCACAGTTTGGGATAAAGCTGCAGACGACGTGATCGCCGGGCTTGACCTTGGTCACACCGACGCCCACCTCCTCGATCACACCGGAGCCCTCGTGGCCACCGACGATGGGGTAGCGGGGCGGCAGGTCGCCATCGGTGAGGTGCAGGTCAGAGTGGCAAAGTCCCGCCGCTGTATATTTGATGAGCACCTCGCCGGGGCCGGGCTTGGCGACGTCGACTTCCATGATCTCGAAGGGCTTGCCAGGTTCGAGCAGTACAGCTGCCTTAGTCTTCACGGTGTCTCCTTTTCCGCGATTCGCGGATAGTTGGGTTCGAACGGGTGGATTAGTGGACGGCGGGAATGCGCCGTGGTGTCTGAGGACCGAGGTCGGTCGTCAGACCTCTTCTGCGAGCAGATCGCCGAGCGCCTGATCGATCTGCGGCATGTAGGTGGGGGATACGGCGAACAGGGCCAGGTGTCCCAGCACGTCGTTGATCACCCGTAGTTCGCTGTTTTTGATGAGCTCCTGCTCGGGCGCGCAGTCTCGCGGTGGGAACAACTGGTCCTCATCGATCGGCATGACGTAGACCTTCGCCGTGATGCGCCCAAGGGCGGCCGCCAAGTCGCCGTCGGTGTGCCGCGCGACGTCGCCACGCTGCCAGGCCCAAGACTGCGTGAGCAGGTTGTTAGGGTCGTGCGCGGTGAAAGCGGGCACGAGGAAGTCGGCGAGGAACTCCTCCTGACTGCTGAACCCGAAGTTTCGCCAAGTCTCCTGCTTCCAGAACTCAGTCGATAACCCCACGACTCCCCAGATGTGGCCCTCACGAGTGAGGCCGTCCGCCACGTCGGTGTTGGAGGCGTATTCCCCGCCGTTCCATGCCGGGTCGGACTGCTTGGCTTCGCGCATCAACTGGGCGATAAGAAAGTCGCCGGGGGTGTTCTGCGCTGTCGCTGCGATCGGAGCCGCCCGGAGCACTTTATCTGGGAACCGCACGGCCCACTCGTACGTCTGTTGCCCGCCCATCGATCCGCCGACTACGAGGGCCAGCTTCTCGATGCCGAAGTGCTCGCGCAATAGGCGTTCCTGTGCGACCACGTTGTCACCGATGCTCACGTCCGGGAATTTCGACATCGCGATGCCTGCGTTCGCGCCGTCCGCGTTGTGGGGCGAGATCGAAAGGCCGCTGCCGATCTGGTTGATGGCGACGATGAAGTACTTTTCCGGGTCAAGCGCATGGCCTGGGCCGATATACATGTCTCGCCATGTCTGGTGTGTGCCCGAGTACCACGTGGGAATCAGGATAACGTTGTCCTTGGCCTCGTTCAGCGCACCGAATGTCGCCACGGCGAGGATGGTGTCGGGAATCGTGCCACCGTTCTCGAGCGTGAGCGCGCCGACGCTGATGAGGTCGTAGTCTCCGTGGAACTCATGGGTGTAGTAGGGGTTGTCGATCATGGTCTTCTCCTCTGTTGGAGGCGCTTTGGATAGGGAGGGACGCTTGAGGGCAGACGTCAGCTGAATTGGAAGCTGGTATAGCCGTTGTTGGCTTCCTCTGCGGTGCGCTCGCCGAAATCGCCGACGCCGAGGTAGGACAGAACTCGGCCGTGCGGCTTGCCCGGTACGTTCGCGCCGTTCCACCACGAATTCGTCTTCGCTAGCAGGGTCGCTTGCGTCACGGCGTCGTGCTGCTCGACCCATGCTGCCTCGCCTTCGATGGTCGGTTCGACCACGCGGTAACCATTTTTTTGCATGTGAGTGATCAGACCGGTGATCCATTCAGTCTGCTGCTGCAGACAGGTGGGCATGTTGCATAACGCGGCCGCAGGTGCGAGTGGGATACCCGTGGCCAGAAGGTTCGGGTAGCCGTGGATCGCCAGGCCGTAGGTGGTTCTGATCTCGCGGCCCCACTGCTCGGCCAGGGACCTACCACCCCGCCCCTTAGGATCGAGCTTTGACAATGCGCCAGAACCAGCGTCGAAGCCGGTCGCCATGAGGATCACGTCCACCTCGTGGACTGTGCCGTCCGCAAGTCGTATGCCCTCCGGCACGATCCGTTCGATCGGGTTGTCGCGCACCCCAATCGCGTCGACGTTTTCTCGCAGGTACGCCTCGTAGTAGCCGTTCTCGAGCGGCACCCGGTGAGTACCGAATCCGAAGTCGTCGGGCGCGGGGACAAGCAGATCGATAAGTCGCGGATCGTGATGCAGGCGTGCTTCGATCTTGGCGCGCACGAACGACGAGACGTACTGGCTCACCTCTTCGTCAAAAAACATCGATAGGAACGAAGCGAGCCAGAGTTTGAGTGAACCGTCGGCATACAACTCCTCCAGGTAGGCCTCCCTCTCCTCTGGAGCTAGGTCGTTGAAATCCTTGGTGAAGTCGTACGCGAACCCGGCGACCGTCGTTCCGACGGTATTGCGGATCTCTTCGTACCGGGCGTGATACTCGGCCACGTCCTTAGCGGTGTAATCCGGGTTCTTGATGGGCAGCGTGAACTGGGGCGAGCGAATGAAGACCTTGAGTTGCTCGACCTCAGGGGCGATGGTCTGGATCAGCTGAATGCCCGTGGCCCCTGTCCCGATCACCCCGACGCGCTTGCCGGCGAGCTCGACCTTTTCAGCGGGCCAGCGGGAGGTGTGGAAGATCTGGCCGTCGAAATCGTCCTGACCCTCAAAGAGGTTGGCCAGAGGGGCAGATAACATGCCGGCGCAGGACACTACGAACTGAGTGTCGATGACCTCGCCCTGGTCGGTGCGCACGGTCCATCGTCCGGTCTCGTCGTCGTAGTCTGCGCTCTCGACCGTGGTGTTGAACTGGTAGTCGTCGCGCACCCCCAACTTGTCCACGGCGTACTGGAACCACCGCACGATCTCCTCGCGTCCGGGGAATTTCTGGCTCCAACTCCAGCCCTTGTAAAGTTCCTCGTCAAACAGGTATTGGTAAATGTAGCCCTCAGAGTCAAATCGGGCGCCGGGGTAGCGATTCCAGTGCCAGGTCCCGCCGACGTCACTGCCGGCGTCGTACGCGCGGACGTTGAGTCCGGCTTTTTTGAGCTGGTGGGTCTGGTAGATTCCACCGATGCCAGCGCCGATAACAAGTGCGTCGATTGAGGTGCGACTCATAACCATCCTTCTGTTTGATGAACTTCGATGACCCCAGTCTCGTGATGTTCAACACAGTTGGCTGTCCTATAATGGGACACCCTCTGACCCCGGTGTTTAACGGACCGTGAGGACTGCTGCGGCTGGGTCGCGGAGGGGCCGATCTCGTCGTCGGGGGGCGCGGGCGCCGGCTAGGGCTGTCGGCGACCACGGCGAAGCTTGAGGATGCCTACTGGGCCAACGCCCTGTTCGATGGCCGCCGCGTGATCCAGGGTTCGGCTACCGGCTCCTGGTTGATGCGGCAGGTGAATCCGACGAGCAGATGGCCGAGTGGGCCGTGTGTCGGATCTGCTCAGATCTGGGTTAGTGGTCTGCATTCGGTACGCCCAAGGTCAGTGCAGGAGATGATGAAAGAGGCCTGTCCTGGACGAAGCACAGGTATCTCCAGCGGCGCGGCGCCCCAAAGGCGAGAATGTGCGCGTAGAGGTTCCATTGCCGTCAGATAGAGCATTTTTGACGGCGACGGCCCGCAGGTGGCGGCGTAATCTACGATTCCGTCATTGGCCAGCGGTCAAGGTCGGACGAGGGCGCAGCGCCAGTCCGGCAACTGTCCACGCGTCGGTCGCGCAGAGGGCCGGACAATTCGAATTAGGCGTCGCTTGGGGGGAGTTTGCGAAATCTACAACTCGGCATCGAAGGCGGCTTGAGAGCTCGCGATCCTGCGTGGCTCCCAAAGCCATAAACAAGGGATTCGCTCTGCAGCACGGATTTTGAGACGGGACCCCCATCGCCCGCACACGAATGGATCGAGGTGACCTCTGCGTTCATCCTGAGGCGCTTCGCCACTGGGGTCCGTCAAGCCGATCGGCTGCGGACTCTGCCCGACACCTTCCAGCGAATCGAGCCAGCCGTCACGCCGAACGACTCGGTGACACTGATGCGGTGTTCTGCGTTGACCTCGAGGGTGACTCGGATGACACCGCGATGGCTGAGGCACTTGAGGTTGAGCTGTCTCCTGTCTCGGCCGCCGGCCGAGTGACGGGGATCGGAACCGCCGGTGTACGCCCTGGCGCACTCCGGCTACCGCCTCAGGATCTTGAAGAGGGCCCCTCCCGGGAGGGCTCAAGAAGCTTCACTGCTGACCGCGCCGCAACTCGCTGGCCGTGGGAGGGGGAGTCCCATGCCGGCCAGGGCGGTGGAGATGCTGCGAATTCTGGTCGGCTCACATTGTGAGAACGATGGAAGGCGTCGTCGCGAGGCTCTGATCTGCCAGCGCTAGTGCGGGCGGGCTGCACCGGCTGATTCCACTCTGTCCCAAGGTGGGACAGTTCAGTCCCCGCCGCCCCTCTAACGTGATCCCCGTCACTGAAATCGGAATACCGGCGTCACGCCGCGGCTTCCACGACATCGGAGGATCACATGACCGCCACTCTCGATCAGCAGTCCCCTTCCATCGAGCGCGAGGGCGTTCCGCACTACCGCATGTTCATCGGAGGCGATTGGATCGACACCGAGGACTATTACGAGGTGATCAGCCCCGCCGACGAGTCGTTGGTCGCGACCGTCGCTAAGGCCAACACCGATCACGTCGACGCAGCGGTCGCTGCGGCGAAAGCAGCCTTCGAATCCGGCGTATGGCGTAACAAACCGCCCGTGGAGCGGGCTGCTCTGCTCGACGCCGTGGCTGGGAAGCTTGCCGACCGGATGGACGAATTGGCTCTGCTGAACAGCCGCGAGACCGGCATCCCTGTCCGTGCCTCTGCAGGCATCGCCGTCGGCTTCCCACTTATGCACATCCAGCACTACGCGGAGCTGACCCGAACCTACGAGTGGACGCGGCCGCAGGCGATCGGCGGTGTCGTCCTACACACCGGCTTCATACAGAAGGAACCGGTCGGCGTCTGCGCCGGCATCGTCCCGTGGAATTTCCCCGGCCTCATCACTGTGTGGAAGGCGATTCCCGCAATCGCTGCCGGCAACAGTGTCGTTATCAAAACCGACGAGAAGACTCCGACGTTCGCGCTCGAACTGGCGCAAATTCTCAGCGACGCAGGGCTGCCAGACGGCGTCTTCAACGTCGTAGTAGGCGACGGGCCCGTCGTCGGCGACCACCTCGTCGGCCATCCCGACGTGCGCCTCGTCTCCTTCACCGGTTCGACGGCGACCGGCCGCCGGGTCATGGCGACCGCATCCAAGACCGTGAAGCGAGTGTTGCTCGAGCTCGGCGGCAAGGGCCCCAACATCATCCTCGATGACGCAGATCTCGACGTCGCGATCGACGGTTCAATCTACGCCTTTCTGCTGCACGCCGGTCAAGCTTGCGAGTCGGGTACCCGTCTGCTGGTGCCCAGTGCACGCAAGGATGAGATCGTCGAGCGGTTGATCGCCCGAATCGCGACGCTCAAACAGGGCGATCCCACCGATCCGTCCACTGACGTGGGACCGCTGATGAGCCAGGCACAGAAAGACCGCGTGCTCAACTACATCGAAACCGGTCGCGCTGAAGGTGGCACTGTCGTGGCTGGCGGCGGCGTCCCGGAAGGGCCCGAGTTCGAGAAGGGTTACTGGGTTGCGCCGACCGTGTTCACTGACGTCGACAACTCGATGAAGATTTCCTGCGAGGAGATCTTCGGGCCGGTATTGTCTGTGCTCACTTACGACTCGGTCGACGAGGCCGTCAAGATCGCCAACGACACCGAGTACGGTCTGTCCGCGGGCGTGTGGAGCCAATCTACCTCGACGGCGATCGAGGTGGCTGGGCGACTAGAAGCTGGATCGGTGTGGATCAACGACTGGCACAACATCTCCCAGGTGATGCCTTTCGGCGGTTACAAGCAGTCTGGCACCGGCCGTGAACTGGGCCCCGATGCGCTCGACGAGTTCACCCAGGACAAGGCGATCACCGTCGATCTGTCCGGCGGTGTCGAGAATCGTGCCTACGGTTTGGTGCTCGGAACCCCGAAGGAGTCCTAGCCCGCATACCTCTCCGGACCGTCGGACAACAGGCGGTACGAGGCGAGACCCGCTCGGCAGCGCCGGGCGGGTCTCGTCTGTCACGACATCAGGCGTGGATAGGGGCTGAGGAGCCGCGCTCAATGCCCGCCCATGCGCAGGTCACGTACGGGCCGAGCACGGATGGGCATGCGGGCAGCTGGGGAGTGGTCGAGTTCGCGCGATCGACAACTCGGCATCGTCAACCCGACACTCTGCGTAGGTTATCGGCGTTTACATTGTCGCTGGAAGGGGCGCTTTTGTTGAGGCCGCGGGTGCAGTCGCGGTGGCCGGTCGCCGAAGTGCACCGCTGACTTCTGCCAAGGGTGAGAATGTAGTCGAGCGTGTCTTCGCGCTGGCCAAGCAGTGGAGGGGTCTGGCCGACCGCTACAGCGAACTTGCGATTACCTACCGTGTCGCCGTCATCTCCTGCGCCATCCTGACCTGGCTAGGCGCGTTGAAAGACATACCCTAGCGGGAACGTCATCGCGCGCTCTTCGGTCCCGGATGGGTGCGAGTGGTCACCGTTGGATGGACGAGCAGGTCGATGCTAGC
Organism: Demequina sp.; assembly: GCA_046295115.1. GTDB lineage: Bacteria > Actinomycetota > Actinomycetes > Actinomycetales > Demequinaceae > Demequina. The sequence continues at coordinate 6,372 of JBKBNW010000028.1, read as the reverse complement.
AAGGTAGTCATCCCGCTTGAAGTTTGGAGCCAGTGCCTGCTGCAGGATCAGTCCCTGCAGTAGACCAAGCATTGCTGGTTGGATCGTCGCGGACCATTCGGCGGCTGCCGCTGGCTCGAGGGAATGGGTCTCCTGTGCCCAGCGTGTGAGGGGTCCGGCGAACATTGCGCCCAGCTCGGTGAACGCGGCAGCCACGATCTGTTCGAATTCAGGGTCGCTGGCCGCTTCGCCCCACATCTGGACGATGAGCGCGGGAGACGAGGTGCGTTGTGCGAGTGATCCCGAGATCATGCGCAGTATCTGACTGGGCGAGATCGCCTGTGTATCGGCAGCCGTTTCAAGATCGGACGCTGCCCCAGCCGCTTCCCGACGCATCGCCGCCAGCGCGAGAGCCTGCTTGCCGTCGTAGTAGCCGTAGATCGCCCCTGCGGACATCCCGGATTCAGCGATGATCTCAGCCATCGTCGTCGCCCGCACGCCGCGGCGCAGGAAGCAGGCAACCGCGGCGTCGAGGATCTGGTCACGACGTGCAGCTCGATGAGCTTCGCTCACTTTCGGCACCGTGCTCATCCTTTCATCGGAAACTGCGGCGCGGCACTTGTGCGGTGCGCTAAAGCCCACTATAACGAACGGACATTCTTTTTTTGAGGGAGACTGCCATGGGCAAGCGATTCGACTTCTACCGGAGCAACTGGCCGCGGGCCCGGGCCGTGGGTGCGATGGCGCTCGGCGGCGTGAGTGTGCTCGCCTTCGCCCGGGAGAGGCCTGGGGGCGTGCGGGCACTGGCGGTGATGAACGCGATCACTATGTCGGCGCACCAGTACGAGGAGTACGTCGACCCCGGCTACATGGCCGGTGAGGCCAACCGCGCGCTCTTCCACAGCGAGCACCCGGAGAACTGGCCGCTGAACGCTCAGGGGCTGATGTGCGCGAACTGGGGATTCTCGGCGCTTTATATCCCTCCGATCCTCGCCTCGACGGTGAATTGGCTCACGCTACCGCCGGCGCTGCTCGGCATCCTCCAGTCCCTCGCGCACGGCGTCATAGTGCCGCTGCGCACCCGCAAGTGGTACAACCCGGGCGTGCTGACCGCGACACTGCTGCACGTGCCGATCGGGATCGCCAGCATCCGAGCGATCCGCGCCCAGGGGCAGATCACCCGCGGCGACTGGGGCAAGTCTCTGATCGTGCTCGGCCTCTTCTTCGCTATCGGCGTGATCATGCCCAACACGCTCTACGCCGATAGAAACTCCCCCTACCACCTGTCCGAGAAGCAGCTCGGCCGCCCCGACGTCGGCGGCCGCGCGAAGTAGGGCCGCACGCGTCGCGGTTGAGCCGCGTCGCTCCGTCTTTGCGCACTTGCCATCCCCACGACCCAGAACCGAGGAACCATGCCCGAAACCGCCTCCGCAGCCGAGAGCGACCTGCACGCCCCGCACACGCCCTGGGGCCGCGCCACCTTCATGGGTGTCGTGCTCTCCGCCGTTGTCTGCTTGGTCGTGCTCGCCTTCTCCTGGCCCACCGCCACCCTGGACCCGAAAGACGTGCCGATCGCGATCAGCGGCCCGGCCGAAGCCCTCGCACCCGTCGAGCAGGGCCTCAATGAGCAGGCCGATGGCATGTTGAAGCTGATTGAGGTCGCCGACCGCAACGAGGCAGTGCAGGAGATCGAGACTCGGAAGGTCTACGGCGCGATCATCCTCGGCCAGGAACCCGAAGTGCTCACCGCCGCGGCCGCCGGTTCGGCAACTTCTGCAATCATGACCCAGCTTCACTCCCAGCTGCAGACGATGGCACAGCAACAAGCCGCCGCGGCAGCACACGCCGCAGGCGCGACGGAGGTTCCCGACGTCACCGTGCCCCTCACCGACATCGTGCCGCTCGTGAGCACCGACACCCGCGGCGTGGGTCTCGCCTCCGCCGCGCTCCCACTCGTATTCGGCGGCATGATCGGCGGCATCGGCATCGCCTTCGCCGTCTCGGGAGCCTGGCGTCGCGTCGCCTCCCTTGTCACCTACGCGGTCGTGGGCGGGCTCGCGATCGCCGGGATCATGCAGGGCTGGTTCGGATTCCTCGGCGGGAACTACTGGGCTAATGCCGGCGCCTTCGGTCTATCCCTACTTGCGATGGGCGCGACCATCGTCGGTTTCGCAGCGCTCTTCGGCCGTGCGGGGATCGCAGTTGGCCCCGTACTGTTCATGCTCATCGGAAACCCTCTCTCCGGCGCCCAGTTCCCCAAGGAGTTCCTCGCATCCCCGTGGGGCGCGATCGGGCAGTGGCTCCCTCCCGGAGCAGGCAACTCGCTGCTGCGCGACACCTCCTACTTCCCGGATGCAAATCCCACGTTCCCGATCCTCGTCCTCACCGGATGGGCGGCCCTTGGCCTACTCCTCATACTCATCGGGCACTTCCGAGATCAGGGACGTACTCCAGTGGATGAAAACTCTGCGAGCGAAGCAACCGCACCTGCGGCTTCCTGAACAGGGTCAGACGGGGACACTACGGCGAGGACGACCCGTGCGAATCCGCACGAACAAAGCTCCGCAGGTAGCGGCCTGGTGACCCCGCTCCGCAGTGCAGCTGCGCCGAAGAGCGAGCCGTGGGCTGGCGTTGCTGTTTGGTGGCATTTGGGTAGCATTGAGGGCGCTGGACAGGATGTGCCAGCCGCTCGCTGCCTCGACTGGCGGTGGTCGCGGGAGCTGTCACAGGGGGTTCGGGCGATGGCCGCGGTGGATCAGACGATCTTGGCACATGCCGAGACCATAAAGCTGTCGAGCGCGGAGCTCGCGCGCCAGCTCGTGCAGCACCTTGGGGCCACCGTGGTCGCGGTGCTGGCTGGTGTTCGGGACAAGAAGCTTCCGTACAAGTGGTCCGCTGACGGTGGCCCGGTACCCAGGGATGGCGCGTTGCAGCGGTTGCAAGTGGCGCACCGGGCGTGGGTGGCGATCGCGACGTCCGAGGGCGCCGATGTTGCCCGGGCGTGGTTCATCGGGGCGAACCCCCGGTTGGACGAGCAGCCGCCGTTCATGGCGATCGCGGCGGGCAAGTTCAAGCCGGTAATGAGCGCTGCCGCGGCGTTCGTCGACGGCACCGACAACTAATCCCCCTTCCGTTCCCGCGGGCCCGCCAGGCGGGCGGTGGGCGAGCACTTAGGGTGTTCCGGGTGAGTATATGCGCTGGTAGAGGACGTCATCTGCGAGCGTTGCGCTCACGGTGTGTTCGAACACGCGCCTGGCACTGGTGCGTTCCGGCGGGCAGTGCGTCTACCGGTTGGCCAAACCCTCGTACGGCGTGCTCAACCCGCCGGCCCGGGGCGTGAGTAGTAGCGAAGACCGGGCAGGCTGGAACCGTTTCGATCTGCCCGGTGAGCAGACCATCTACTGCGCCAGTAGCGCCGAGGGCGCGTATGGCGAGTTGCTGGGTGCGTTGAAGGTCAGTGGCCCCTACCGGGCGGATGAGTACCTGGACGATCCGGGCGCCGATGATCTCTACGCTTTGATCGCCCAGGACTGGGCCGATCTGGGCGCACGACCGCCCGGCGTCATCGACATCAACTGGTTGTACGCCCACCGCCTGTACACCGTGGCACTGCCGCGATCGGGATGGTTCGTGGAGATCGAGCATGCACGCACCATCACCTACCTGGGCGCCCACATTCCGCTGTCGCTGTGGGAGCGGGGGGTCGACGAGATCACCGTCGCCCAGACTCGAGGCGCTGACCGTCACCTGACGACCGAACTGGCCGGGGCCCTGGCGGTCGCCCCAACCGCGGGCGACGTGCGGGCGCTGGGCATCCACTACTACTCCAAGCACGGCACGCAGTGGTCCTGCTGGGCGGTGTGGCTGCGCGACGACAGCGCCAGCACTCTCGTCGTGGACCGGGGCCAAGCCGTCACGCCGCCGGCCGACAATGCCGCACTGGCGGCCGTACTGGACATCTACAACCTCACCGCCCGGTAACCTCCGGCCCCCTGCTCGCCGCGGGCCGCCATGGCGCGCAGCGGCCCCATCTGGCTCGTCGCCGGAGAGGTCCGCGCCGACAGGCAGTGTTCCCGCTGGACTATGGGATGGAACCGCGTGCGGACTGTTCGGCGGACGCGATGTGCGGTAACGTAGGTAACTCGTAACGGTACCCGTTACCCGTTACCTGCTATTGAACTCGAAGGGGCCTGCCATGTCGACGTCGGAGAAGATCGCCAGGGCTTATGGGGTGCTTGTCGCGCGGGGCGAGAAGATCACCGTGCGGGCGGTGCAGCGCGAAGCGGGGGTGCGGATCGGCGAGGTGGCCGCGTGGATGCGCGAGCACGCTGGCGGCGCGGCCGGGGATGTGCCGCAGGCGCCGGATTTGTCGGAGGCGATGTCAGCGATGGTGGCCTCGGTGTGGGCCGCGGCGTGGAAGCGCGCGGCCGAGCAGGCGGATGAGGCGACCGCGGTGGCGCTCGACGCTGCTCGCGCGGGTGAGGCCCAGGCCCTGGAGGCGGCCGAGCAGGCTGCGGTTGAGCGGGACGAAGCCGTCGCTGCCCGCGACAAGACGCTCGGTGAGCTCGAGGGAGTGCGCGGCGAGCTCGAGCAGATGCGTGGACAGCTCGAGACCGCGCGCCGGGACGCCGCCGGCGCGCGCGCCAAGGCCGAGGAGTCGGACCGGGCGCGGGTTCGGGCGGAGGCGACCTCGGACACCCTGCGGGAGGTGTTGGACTCGCTGCGCGAGACCGCCCGCACGCCGGGCCAGCCGGGCGAGTCCTAGCCAGCCCGCCAGAGCGCGAGGGGCACTGGACTGTCGGGGGGGAGAAGTCACACTGGCAATAGGCGACCTTAGGAGGCCGGTGTGAGGCGCACCCGCCAGTGCGCGTTGCGGGCGAAAGCAGACACGACGCAAAGAGTTGGGAATGTGGGATCCGGGAACCGCTTTGCTGGCTACCGCCGTCGTCGCAGGCGGCGCCTTGGCCGTGCCTCCGCCTCGCGCGTGGGGCCGGGGGCTCCTGTGCGGTGATTGGCTTGCTTGGGGTGATGTGAGGGCCAGCTCGTGGGCGCCGACGGTCGCGGCGCTGGGACTGCTGTCGTGGTTCGTTGCTCATTGGGCGCTCGCGGTGCGACACGACGTGCGCTCCCGGTCGCGGATAGCGCTGTGGGTGATCGATAGGACCCCGCTGCGATGGACGATCTCGCGGTACTGGCAGCTGCGTCGGCAACGTCGACAGGCCGCTGACACATCCTGACCGGCTCGCCAACGACAAAGGCCCCGCCGTCGGCGAGGCCATATCTCGGGCGACTGTACTGCAAGCTCTAGAACAGTGGGGGTGTGTCGAGGGGCGCGGCGTTGCCGCAGGCGCGGGAGTACGCGCGCGCGTCCCAGCCGGAGGCGAGTGCGTCTCGCACTGCCAGGGACCGGGCGTGGCGGTTGGTGTGTTGGTCGGGATTGCGGATGGCTCCGGTGCGACCGCACACCACGGCGTAGCGCAGGTTTGCCGACTGGGTGGAGGCGACGACATGTCCCGGGTCGACGCGCACGCACAGGGGTTCGTTGCATCGGTGTTCGGCCACGACATCGTCTGCCAGTTGGCCGGCGAGCAGGAGCGCGAAACGGTGCCCGGACTCTGTGCGACTGACCCCACCCGACCTCCACGTCAGGCGGGTGTAGCCGTCGACGCCACTGATGGCTGCGATGTGAAACCAGCAGCCATCACCGGGTGCTTTGATCACGCGGGTCCAGAACGCGTTGATGGCTGCCTGAGTGGGTGGCAGGGTCGAGCTGTAGGGACGGGACCGCCGCACCGCGCCCGACGGGGCCGGGGCCGGGGCGATCAGTTCCAGGCCCGGTAACGGGACCTCGACGACCGCGAGGCTGGCGTGCAGGTCAGTGCGACTGGGCACCGTTGTGGCCCGAGGTCGTGTCCGACGCGTGCTCGTCAGCGGTTTCCGGCGTCTCGTCCCCGGTGGCGGCGCGGTCCTTCGCGGCGCGGATCGCCGCGCCGACATCGCGGGCGGACAGCCCGGTCATCTCGGCCAGGTCTGCTTGCGCGACGTCGAGGTCCTTTAGCTCGACCAGTGCATCACCGAGAGCGGCTTCGGCATCCGCGCGGGCGTCGATCGCCGAGAACACCGCCACGAGCTTGGACTCACGCTTGCGTGCCCGCTCGAGCTCGTCTGCCATGGCCTGGCGGGCACGGGCCCGCGCGGTCTGGGAACGTGAATCAGTCTTCGTAGCAGCCATGACCCAAATCCTAGAGCACTCCAACGACACCTGCGATCACCAACCACTCCCCTACCTACGCCAGAACCTGCCCCGCGCGATCGCCGCCAGATCGTCGTTCCCTCTGGTCAATCTCCAGGCCACGCTCCCGCTCGCCAAAACTTCCATACACAGTAGGCACT
>JBKBNW010000027.1:0-16384 GCA_046295115.1 Demequina sp. | reverse complement strand
CGAGGTCGGCGGCGTACGGTCCGGTGGGAAGCATGGCCCCAGGGTAGTCGGGGTGGGGCCGGGCGGGTCGAGCTAGCGGGTGTTCGGCGCAGAGTTCCGGCCGCTCACCACGCGTCGCCCTCGGCGCGCGAGGCCAGCAGGCGCCGGATCGACACGACGCGTGCGTGTTGATCGGGCGTGGACGCCCACGCGTCGAGCGCACAACCCGCCTCGGCGGACTCGTGAGCGCACCCGCGCGGGCAGCCCTCGGCCGCGGCCTCCGCGACGTCCGGGAAGGCCGCGATGAAGCTGTCGGGGTCCACGTGGGCGAGGCCGAAGGACCGGATGCCGGGGGTGTCGATGATGCGACCGCCGCCGGGCAAATCGAAGGCAATCATCGAGGTAGATGTGTGCCGGCCGCGCCCAGTGACGTCGTTGACCACGCCCGTGGTGCGGTGGGCATCTGGCACGAGCGCGTTGACCAGCGTGGATTTACCCACGCCCGAGTAGCCCACGAGCACTGTCGAGCGGCCCAGCAGGCGCCCTCGTAGCTCGTCGAGGCCCGTGAAGGCGCGCTCCTCGCCCTGCGTCCGCATCGTCGTGGTGAGCAGCGCCACGCCCAGCGGGTCGTAGGAGTCGCGGAGGTCATCAGCCGAGGCGAGGTCGCCCTTGGTGAGCACCAGCAGCGCGTCCATGCCCGCGTCGAAGGCCGCGACCAGGCAGCGGTCGATCATGCGGGGGTTGGGCTCGGGGTCGGCCAGGGCCGTGACGATCGCGAGTTGCTCGGCGTTGGCGACCACCACGCGCTCGGTGGGGTCCGTGTCGTCGGCAGTCCGGCGTAGTTCCGTCGCCCTCGGCTGCCGGCGGACGATCCGCGCGAGGGAGCCCTCGTGCCCGCTCACGTCGCCCACGACGCCCACCCGGTCGCCCACGACGAGCCCGCGCCGGCCTAGCTCCCGAGCCTTCACTGCAGTGAGCGCCACGCCGTCGTCCATGTGGACCGCGAGACGCCCGCGGTCGACGCCGATCACAGTGCCGGGGACGGCGTCCGCGTGGGCAGGCCGGTTCTTGGAGCGTGGCCGCGACCCGCGCCGGCCGGGCCGCACGCGTGCATCGGACTCGTCGTACTCCCGCATCACGCGCCGAGCATCGCGTTCCACATTGCGGGGAAGTCGGGCATGGTCTTCGCCGTGGTGCCAACGTTGAGCACCCGCGTTCCCTTCACCGCTAACCCGATGATGGCCCCGAAGGTGGCCATCCGGTGGTCCTCGTACGACTCGACGACGGCGGGGCGGAGGCCGCCTACCGGCATCCCGCCGAACGCGAGCCAGTCCTCGCCCGCCTCGCACTCGCCGCCGAGTCGCGTGACCTCGTCCTGGATCGCGGCGAGACGGTCAGTCTCATGGCCGCGCAGGTGGCCGATGCCGGTGAGCCTGGACGGCCCATCAGCCAGTGCACATAACGCCGCGATGGTGGGGGTGATCTCGCCGGCGGGGGAGAGGTCGGCCTGTATGCCATGGATGGTGCCGCCGCCGCGCACCGTCATGACGTCGCCCTCCAGCGTGCACGAGCCGCCCATGCGCGCGAGCAGTTCGGGATACAGCGCGCCGGGCTGCGTGGTGGCGCTTGGCCAGCCCGGGATGCGGACCTCGCCGCCTGCCACCAGCGCGGCTGCCATGAAGGGGCCGGCGTTGGACAGGTCGGGCTCGACGCGGACCTGACGCAGGCGCACCGGGCCGGGATGCACGACCCAGGTGGTCGCATCGGGCTGGTCGACCTGGACGCCCGCCTCACGGAGCGTCTCGCAGGTCATATCAATGTGGGGCAGGCTCGGAAGCCGCGTGCCCACGTGGCGGATGGTCAGGCCGCGCGGCAGCCGCGGTGCGACCAACAGCAGGGCTGTCACGAACTGAGACGAGGACGAGGCGTCGATGTCGACCTCGGATGCCACCGCATCGGGCGGTGTGACGGTGCACGGCAGCGAGCCGCGGCCGCCGTCGTCGACTCGTGCCCCGAGCGCACGCAGCGCATCGAAGAGCGGCGCCATGGGTCGTACGCGGGCGGCGGCGTCGCCGTCGAAGACCACGGGGCCGTCGGCGAGGAGCACCATCGGCGGAACGAATCGCATGACGGTGCCCGCGAGTCCGCAGAACACCTCAGTGTCCCCGCGTAGTCGCGACGGGGTGATGCTCCACGCGTCCGAGCTGTCGTCGATCCTCACGCCAAGCCCGCGCAGCGCGGCGATCATCAGCGCGCTGTCACGGGAGCGTAGGCCGCCGCTCACGGTGACAGTGGACTCCGCGAGCGCGGCGAGTGCGAGGTAGCGGGCGGTCAGCGATTTGGAGCCGGGCACATCGACGGTCGCGTCCAGAGTTGACGTGGCGGCAGGTGCCCACCACGCCTCGCCCGGACCGGTGCCGACGGGGAGGGCCTCGCCCGAGATCACTTCTTCTTGGCCGTCACCGACGCTCCGCCGAGCGCGTCCTTTTTCGCCTTGACCTTGGCCTTCTTGGCTTTGGCGCGCTTCACCTTGCGCGGGCTCTTGCCGACGGTCGCCGCGAGCAGGGTGCCGCCAAACAGCGACACATTCTTGAGGAACAGCTCCAGCTGCTCCTCCTTGCTCTCCTCGTCGGTTTCCAGCCAGAACGGGCGCCCCACGGCGACCGTCGCGGCGGTGAGACCTGCGAGTACGAGACCTGCGGTGCGCGGAGTGCGCGACATCGCGAGCACCGTTGCCGCGGCAATCGTGGCCGCGCCGTGATACTTCACCACGTCGGTGGTCTTGTCGTCGTCAAGGCCTACCTCTTTGAGCGCCGGCTCAAGTACCGGCGCGGAACGTTCGGCCCTTTTCTGGGGCTCGAGGACTGACTGGACGCCGCTGTAGACGAACCACGTGGCGAGCAGGGGTCTGGCTAGCACTCTGAACATGCCACCTACGCTATCAACCTTCGCGCGAGATGGGCAGGGCGCACCGGTCGGGAATGGAGACGAGGACTGCGGCGTTGCGTCGTGCATGACCGATACCTTGCTGCGAGACCCCGGCGCCGCTTCCGGCGGCGCCGAAGCTGGAGTAGGCTCCCCGGTCATGAGCAAGACTGCCCTCGACTTCGAGACTGAGGCGCTGTCGTACATGGATCAGCTGTACGCCGCCGCCCTGCGCATGACGCGCAACGGCGCGGACGCCGAAGACCTCGTGCAAGAGACATACGCGAAGGCGTTCGCTGCCCAGGACAAGTTCACGCCTGGTACCAACCTCAAGGCGTGGCTCTACCGGATCCAGACGAACGCGTTCATCAACACGTATCGCAAGAAGCAGCGCCAGCCCAAGTTGTCCGATGCCGAGCAGGTCGAGGACTGGCAGATCGCGGCGGCGGCGGAGCACACTAGCTCGGGCCTCGCGTCGGCCGAGCAGCAGGCGCTCGACCAGATCGGCGACCTCGAGGTCAAGCAGGCGCTTGCCGAGTTGTCAGAGGACTTCAGGATGGCGGTGTACCTCTCGGACGTTGAGGGGTTCGCCTACAAGGAGATCGCGGAGATTATGGATACCCCAGTGGGCACGGTGATGTCGCGCCTGCATCGGGGTCGCAAACTGCTCCGCGAGAAGTTGAAAGAATACGCGGCCGAGCGCGGCATCTACGACAAGCGCCCGGCCCCCAAGACAGACAGTGGGGAGGTGTGCCATGCCCGGAAGGGAGTGTGAGGAGGCCCTCGACCGCCTGTTCGAGTACATTGACGACGAGCTCTCTGACGATGAGTTGCGTCGTATCGGCGCCCATTTGAAGACGTGCCCGCCGTGCGAGGCTGAGCACAAGATCAAAGAGAAGATCAAGAACCTGACGGCGCGCTCCGGTGGCGACGCCGCACCCGAGGAGTTGCGCGTGCGCATCCTCGCGTCGATCCGCTCCACGCGGGCGTAGCGGTGAAGGCGGGCCAACGCCCGCCCGCCTGGGCACCTGCCGCAGGACATGACAAAGGCCGCACCGGGAGTTCCCGATGCGGCCTCGTGTCAGGTGGGATCACTCAGGCGTTGGGACGCTTGCCGTGATTGGCTCCGCCCTTGGCACGCGCCTTGCGCTTGCGGCCTCGCTTGCTCATCGGGATCCCCCTTTCTTATGCGGACTTGACGTTTTCGACTATCTATCTTCCCACACCGGGCTTCCCGTTCGCGCATCGGGGCCCTACTCTCGCTCAAGAGACCGCCGACCCTGGACGATGGAGTAGCTGTGAGCGACCAGCCCGTATCCGTGATTCCCTTCCTGCACGCGTTGGCGTCCACGGGTGGCTCGGACCTCCACATCAAGGTGGGCTCTGCCCCCCGCATCCGCGTGGACGGCCGGCTGCGCAGGCTCCAGGTGCCTCCGCTCACCCCCGCGGACACGCGCAACATGGTCGCGCAGGTGCTCCCCGAGGACCTGGTCGCGCAGTTCCGTGACACGCATGAGGCGGACTTCGCCTTCTCACTGTCCGGAGTGGGCCGGTTCCGCGTCAATGCCTACGTGGCGCGCGGGACGGATTGCCTGGTGTTTCGCCGCGTGGCGGTGGGCGCCACACCGATGGAGGATCTTGGCCTGCCGGCCGTCATCGCCGATCTCGCGCTCGAGCCGCGCGGCCTCGTGCTGGTGACCGGCCCCACCGGATCGGGCAAGACCACCACGCTCGCGTCGATGATCGACCTGATCAACACCTACCGCGAGGTCAACATCATCACCATCGAGGACCCCATCGAGGTCCTCCACAGCGACAAGAAGGCGATCATCTCGCAGCGCGAGGTGCGCTCGGACACCCTCGACTTCACCGCGGCGTTGAGGGGCGCGATGCGTCAGGACCCCGACGTGATCATGGTGGGCGAGATGCGGGACATCGAGACGGTGCGCGCCGCCTTGTCCGCAGCGGAGACCGGCCACCTGGTGCTCGCGACGCTGCACACGGTGGACGCGCAAGACACGATCAACCGCATCATCGACTTCTTCACGCCGCACGAGCAAAGCCAGGTCCGCGCGACCCTGTCGCAGACGCTGCGCGGCATCGTCTCTCAGCGCCTGGTCCGCAAGGGCGACGGCACGGGCCGCACGCTCGCGGCCGAGATCATGATCAATCACGGCCGCATCGCGGAGGCGATCGTGGACCCGTCGAGCCAGCCCCCCATCGCCGACCTCATCGCCGAGGGGGAGTACTACAAGATGCAGACCTTCGACCAGCACCTCTTCGAGCTGGTGAGCGACCGAGTGGTCTCTCTCGATGACGCCGTGGCCATCGCGACTAGGCCGCACGACCTGCAGGTGAGCCTCAGGAACGCTGGCGTGATCGTCTGACTCTGCCCGCGACCCTGTCCGGCACGAGCCGACGCTGAGTGCCGGACAGCGCGCGTAGACGCCACAGAGGCGTCAATGAGTGCCGGACAAGTATCGATTGCGCGCTTCGACCGTTCTACGGCCGACTCGATCCTCACGTCGTACTTGGCGGCATGGATTGCGGCGCACGCCAAATGTTAACGCTCTCGTGATGACGAGTCCGCGCACCAATACGCCGCACGCACTTTTGCATTTGACGATTGCTGAGTTTGCGGGTTAGGGTCCTGCTTGCTACATCGATTCAGCATTTCGAGTGGATCGGGCGTCCTGCCGAGCGATATTGGTCTGGATGGCGCCGGTCCTGCCGCGTGGGTCAAGGGAGACACATGAGCCGATCGCTTGAACCGCGCCCACCACGGGCGCTCGCACGAGCTTTCGTTGGTGCTGCGCGGGCGAGCGCCCCCAGGTGCTGTTCCCCGCGCCCCCACTGTCCCACCAGGGCCGCATGCCCTGGAGAAGTCCGTCCAGGTTCACGTTCTTGGACGAGTCGGAAAGGGGGTAGGGGAGAGCCCGAACGGGGCTCTCTTTGACGCAGTTCACAGTCGAACATATTGAGAGTACAAGGGAGTAACCTCGAATGAGTATTTCCACAGGAAGACGCAAGCTCCGGGCCGTGGCAACGCTGCTCGCTGCTGCGTCGCTGGGGGCAGGCGCGATTGTCGCGGCGCCCGCAGCGGTCGCGGATGAGCCCGCGAAGATAGAAGGCACCACGGTGACGGCCAACCCGTCGTCGCCCACCGGTTACACGGTGACCTTCACCTATCACAACCCGGACGCCACACAGGTGCGTCTGGCCGGCGACCTTACCCTCCGACAGGTCGGCGGTGACGCCACCAGGTATCAGCCTGAGGCGTGGCAGACCGGTCGGTATCACGCGGGCGGCACCGAGTTCCTGCGCGATATGACCAAGGACGCCAACGGCTACTGGTCGGTCTCGGTTCCGCTGCACGCGGGCGGCCTGAGCTACTGGTACCGGGTGTGGGACCCCACGCAGGGCTGGGAGAACAAGCGCATCTGGGATCCCGCCTCGACCAACCCCCGTCCCCCGGGTGACCAGTCGTTCCGCACGCGCAACAACGACGTGCTCGACGCCGTGTATGTCCCGTACGCGGAGAAGCAGAACGACCCGCTTCTCAAGAAGCGTGCGGAGTACGAGCTCCCGGCGGCGAACCCCGCCAACCGCGGCTCGGTGCACTACGAGGAGTACACGACCATCCTCGGCGACGATGGCCACTACCTGGGCATCTACCTGCCGGCCGGATACGACCCGAACCGCGCAGAGCCCTACAAGGTGGTCTACCTCTCGCACGGAATCTTTGGCGACGAGACCGACTTCATGGTGCCTACCAACACCCCGAACATTCTTGACAACATGATTGCCAAGGGTGAGATCGAGCCCACGATCGCGGTCACGATGGGGAACCACTTCACGGGTGACAGCCTTGGCTTTGCCTCGTACGACAGGCAGAACGCCGCTGACAACCTCGTCAAGCGAATCCTTCCGCACATGGAAACGAACTACAACGTCTCACAAGAGCGTGAGGGTCGTGCTTACGGTGGCTTCTCGTACGGAGGAATGACTGGCGGCTTCGTCATGAACTCCTACCCGACCACGTTCGGCTACTACGGCCACTTCTCTGGCCCTCCCTCCTTGACGACTCAGCAGTTCGATGACCTCGCAGCAGCGGTGGGCGAGAACGGCATGTCCGTGTTCATGGGCAATGGCGTCTTCGAGAGCAGCCTCGACGCGATGAACGTCATCGCAGGGAACTTCCGCTCTCGCGGCATTCCGGCCGAGACCGCTCAGGTTCCCGGTGCGCACGATGGGATGACGGCGAGCCAGCTGTTCACGATCTACGCCAAGGACTACCTGTGGGCAAATGCTGATTCGCGCGATGGTATTCCGATCAAGGCCGTGATCCCTGCGGACGAGGAAGCCAACGGTGTCCTGGCGCTAACGGTGGCGGACTTTGGTGACGCAGTCGAACTGTCGGAGCCGCAGAACTCCGGTGACAAGCTTCGCCTCACGGGTGAGCTGCCGCAGATCACTGTGACGGACTCGCGGTCGGCCGAGCAGGCCGGTCAGGGTGGCTGGGCAGTCTCCGGACAGGCCGATGCATTCAGGTCCGCCGGGCAGAGCGTGCCCGCATCCCACCTGGGATGGACCCCCAAGGTCCTGACCCCCCGTCCCGGCGTGAGTGCGGGAGCGCCAGTCGCGACCACGCTCGGCGGTGGCAATGGGCTCGCCACGGCGAAGCGCATGGCCTCGGCTAACGCTGAGGGACGGTACGGATCGGCCAAGCTCGGCGCAGGACTGGCGTTGGAGGTCCCTGTGGACACCCAGCCCGGTACCTACACCGGCATGTTGACCGTGTCCCTGTTCCCGGTCGACTAACCGGTAACTGAGCACTTGGGTGTGGCCGGTCGGCAGCAACGCCGGCCGGCCACACCCTCTCTCAAGAGAAATGGTGGTGGCGGTGAAGTCACGCGTACTGACAATGGCACTGGTTGCCGCGGGTGCAATGGCGGCCGGTCTTGGCGGCGGGGCAGCGACAGCTGCCTACGCCGAGGTGACCGATCCGGGGGCAACAGCGTCACCTGAAGCCACGACATGGGCTTTGCAGCCCGCCACTGAGGAGGGGCCCGACGACCGGGTGTCGTTGCGGCACGTCATCGCGGGCGGGGACGAGGCGACCGACATGGTCGCCGTGACGAACTTTGGCGACAGGCCCGCGACCTTCGCGATCTACGCCGCCGACGGCGCCGTCGCTGCCGATGGCAATTTTGACCTGATCCCCTCGGACCAGGAGTCAGTGGGCGGGGGAGCGTGGGTCACGATCCAGGATGTGGAGGATTCCGTCGCCCGTGACGGGGGTGGCATCATCATCGATGTGCCCGCAGATTCCACTGCCGTGGTACCGGTCGAGATCCGTGTTCCGGACAACGCAACGCCAGGCGATCACCCTGCAGGCATAGTTGCCGAACTGGTCAGCGGCAGCGGCGGCGGCGTGCAACTCGCCTCGCGCGTTGGCGTGCGTCTGCACCTACGGGTAGCCGGCGATATCGTCGCGGAACTGGTGCCCGAGGGCATCACGACCGCGTACCGTCCCTCGTGGAACCCGTTCTCCCGCGGCACACTCACCATTGATTACACCGTCGCCAACAGTGGCAACGTGCGGCTGGGATCCGAGTCCGTGGGTTCTGCCGCCGGGCCGTGGGGCACGGCGAGCGCGCAGGCGGAGGTGTCCGTCCGTGAGGTGCTGCCGGGCGAGGCCGTGGCGGCGACAATCGAGATTCCGGTCGCGCCGCTGTTCCGGACCTGGGGTGACATCACTGCGACGCCATTGGTCGTGGGTGAGGACGACGTCGAAGTGGCGTTGACCCCCAGCACCGTGGAGTTCAAGGTGTGGACCATCCCTTGGTCCCAGTTGGTTCTCATGCTGGTGCTCGTGGGCGCATTCTTCGCGGTGCGAGCTCTCCGACGCCGCAACGCAGCGCGCATGCAGGCGAGGATCGCTGCCGCGGTCGCCGCCGCACGGGAGCCGGGATCTGAGCCTCACGGCGACGAGCCGACGCTGAGTGCCGGACAGGGAAGGGGTTAGGAGGCGGGCGCGGACGAGGGAACGCCCAGCCAGTCGTGCCACGTCGAGTGCAGCACGAGCCACGCCATCAGCCCGTACCCGGCCTGCAACGGCAGTTCGCCGCCGCTCATGGCCATGTCAGTGGCCCACTGCTCGTGCCGGGCGAGGGGGCCGTACATGTCGATGTAGGGCACGTCGCGGCGAGCGGCGGCCTCCTCGCACAGCGCCGCGTACTCGGCGACGGCGCGGCGGTCCTCGGCCGCGATGGGCGGGGGGCCCGCGATCATCGTGCGAAAGCCCAGCGCCGATGCGCGGTCAAGCGTGTTCGCGAGGTGCAGTCGCGTCATCGTGGGTGAGACACCGTGGGACAGGTCGTGCCGGCCGATCGCGAACAGCACAAAGCTGGTGGCGCCGCCACCATCCGGCCCAATACGTCGCAGCGCCTCCTCGTCCCACCGGCTCGTGAGCTCGCCCGTGGTCTCGCCCGGAACTGCCAGGGTGTGGAAGCGCAGGTGAGGGGCAAGTGGCAGCGTGCGCGCGGCTACGCGGCCCGCCCACCCGAGAGCCTTGGGATCGCCGTGACCCGCGACCAGCTCGTCGCCCACGAAGAAAACGTTGGTCATCGCGCAAACGCCCTGTCCACGAGGTCGCCCTGCTCCTGCTGGTGACGCGAGCTCAGTCCAGATGCGGGTGAGGCCGCCGCCGGGCGCGTGACACCCTTCACGGTGCGGCCGAGCAGCGTGGGCAGGGTCATCGAGAGGTAACTCCACGCGCCCTGGTTGCGCGGCTCTTCCTGAACCCACACGAGCTTGGCGTCGCCGAAAGGCGCGAGCGCGGGCTCGAGGTGTTCGCGCTCGAGCGGGTAGAGCTGCTCGAGGCGCACGATCGCGGTGGAGGTGTCGCCTGACTTCTCCCTCTTCGCGGCGAGATCGTAGTAGACCTTGCCAGAGCACAGCAGCACGCGGTCGACGCCAGCCGGGTCGATCGGGTCGCCGATCACCGGCTCGAACGTCCCCGAGGTGAAGTCCTCCACGGCGGACTGCGCGGCGCGCAGTCGCAACATCGACTTGGGCGTCATGACGACGAGCGGGCGCCGTGGCCGGTCGTAGGCCTGGCGGCGCAGCAGGTGGAAGTAACTCGCGGGGGTGGAAGGCGCCGCCGTGATCATGTTGTTCTCGGCGCACATCTGCAGGAACCGCTCAAGCCGCGCGGAGGAGTGGTCGGGTCCCTGCCCCTCGAAGCCGTGCGGCAGCAACAGCACCACAGATGACGACTGGCCCCACTTCTGCTCGGCCGAAGAGATGAACTCGTCGATGATGGTTTGCGCGCCGTTGACGAAGTCCCCGAACTGCGCCTCCCACAACGTGAGCGCATCGGGCCGTTCGACTGAGTAGCCGTACTCAAAGCCCACGATCGCGTACTCGCTGAGCGGGGAATCGTAGATGTGCAGCTTCGCCTGGTTCGAGCTGAGGTACAACAGCGGGGCCCACTCGGCGCCGGTGGCGCGGTCGTGGAAGACCGCGTGACGCTGCACGAAGGTGCCGCGGCGCGAGTCCTGTCCGGACAGCCGGATGGGCACGCCTTCCTGAAGCAACGCCCCGAAGGCGAGCAGTTCGCCGTAACCCCAGTCGATGCCCCCCTCGCGGCTCATGACCTCACGGCGCTCAAGCAGCTTGGCGAGCTTGGGGTGGACGGAGAAGCCCTGGGGTGGACGCGTGTGTGCGGCGCCGATGCGCTCGATCTGCGCCTTGGTGGCGGCCGTCTGCCAGCCCACCATGACACCCGCATCGGACGACTGGGACGAGGGCAGCTCGAGGCCGGAGATGGACTCGGAGTCGGTGCCCTTGAAGCCCTCACGGGTCTCGATGAACACCCGCTCGAGCTGGGCCAGGTAGTCCTGCGAGACAGATTCGGCCTCGTCGGTGGTGATGTCGCCGCGGCGGATCAGCGCCTCGGTGTACAGGTGGCGCACCGACCGCTTGGCCTCGATGAGGTCGTACATGCGGGGCTGGGTCATCGACGGGTCGTCGCCCTCATTGTGTCCGCGGCGGCGGTAGCAGACCATGTCGATGATGACGTCGCGGCCGAACGCCTCGCGGTACTCGAATGCGAGTCGGGCGGCGCGCACGCACGCCTCGGGATCGTCGCCGTTCACGTGGAAGATCGGGATCTGGTAGCCCTTGGCCAGGTCGGTGCAGTAGCGCGTAGAACGCGAGTCGCCCGGGCCCGTGGTGAATCCCACCTGGTTGTTGATGATCACGTGGACCGTGCCGCCGGTCGTGAAGCCGCGCAGGCCCGCCATGTTCAGCGTCTCCATCACCACGCCCTGGCCGGCGAAGGCCGCGTCGCCGTGTACGAGCACGGGCAGGACGGGGTAGCCGTCGGTCGCGGGGTCCGCTCCCAGCTGATCGAGCTTGGCGCGCACGATGCCCTCGAGGACCGGGTTCACGGCCTCCAGGTGCGAAGGGTTCGCGGCGAGGTAGACGTTGGTCGTCTCGCCCGACTCTGCCGTGAACACGCCCTCGGTGCCGAGGTGGTACTTCACGTCGCCAGAGCCCTGGACCGAGCCGGGGATGGCGGTGCCGTCGAACTCGGAGAAGATCTGCGAATAGGACTTGCCGGCGAGGTTGGCGAGCACGTTGAGGCGCCCGCGGTGCGCCATGCCGATGCACACCTCCTGGATGCCGGATACGGCGGCGGAGGACATCATCGCGTCGAGCAGCGGGATCAGCGACTCGCCTCCCTCGAGGGAGAAGCGCTTCTGGCCCACGTACTTGGTCTGCAGGAAGGCCTCGAAGGCCTCGGCGGCGTTGAGGCGGCGCAGCACGCGCAGGTGCTCTTCTCGAGTGGGCTTGGTGTAGCCCTGCTCGAGCCGGTCCTGCAGCCACGCACGCTGGGCGCGGTCCGCGATGTGCATGTACTCGACACCCACGGTGCGGCAGTAGGCATCGCGCAGGCGGCCCAGCACCTCGCGCATCTTCCAGATGTTCTTGCCGCCGAACCCGCCAGTGGCGTACTGGCGGTCGAGGTCCCACAGCGTGAGTCCGTGCGTCTGCACGTCGAGGTCGGGGTGCTTGCGAAGGCGAGTGCTCAGCGGGTCCACGTCGGCCATCAGGTGGCCGCGGGAGCGGTAGGCGTGAATGAGCTCAGCGATGCGTGCGGGCTTCGCCGCCTCCGCGTCTTCGTTGGTCGCGGAGTCCTGGACCCAACGCACGGGCTCGTACGGCACCCGCAACGCTACGAACACGCGGTCCCAGAACCCGTCGAGACCGAGCAGCTTCTTGTGCACCAGCGCGAGGAAGTCCCCCGACTGTGCTCCCTGGATCACCCGGTGGTCGTAGGTCGAGGTCAACGTGAGCACCTTGGACACGCCCAGCCGCGCCACGGTCTCCGCCGAGGCGCCCTGGTACTCGGCGGGGTAGTCCATCGCGCCCACGCCGATGATGGTGCCTTGCCCCTGCATGAGGCGCGGCACCGAGTGCACGGTGCCGATCGTGCCGGGGTTGGTCAGGGTGATGGTGGTGCCCTGGAAGTCGTCCGGCTGCAGCGCGCCCGTGCGGGCCTTGCGAACGATCGCCTCGTAAGCGGCCCAGAACTTCGCGAAGTCCATGCTGTCCGCGTCCTTGACGTTCGGCACGAGCAGCTGGCGTACGCCGTCGCCCTTGTCGAGGTCGATAGCGAGCCCAAAGTTGATGTGCTCGGGCGTGCGCTTGGCGGGCTTGCCGTCGTCGTCTGCATACGAGACGTTCATCGCGGGCTGCTCGACGAGCGCCTCGATGATCGCGTAGCCGATGAGGTGGGTGAAGCTGACTTTGCCGCCGCGGGTGCGTGCCAGGTGGTTGTTCACGACCACGCGGTTGTCCATGAGCAGCTTCGCGGGCACGGTCCTGACCGAGGTCGCGGTCGGGACTTCGAGGCTCGCCTCCATGTTCGACACGACGCGCGCAGCGGGGCCGCGCAGTCGCTCGAGGCCGTGCTTCACGTCCTTGGCTGCGAGCATCTTGTGGTCGTGCCGTTGGAGGTACGCGGCCGTGGGCGCCTGGGCGGTCGCGATCGGCTGGGTGGCGACCTGCTCAAAATCCGCGCGGGGTTCGGGCCCGCCCGGGGATGCGGCCGATGCGGGGGCTGGCTTTGCGTCGCGCGGCACCGGCATCTCTTGCGTCTCGGGCTGCGGGACGGAGGCGCGCGGCTTTGGACTCGCCTCGGCAGGCCGCGAGGTCTCCTCGTGGCTACCGGGAGACGGCGCTGGCTGCTCGGCGCGGGCAGCGGGCTGCTCCGTGGGCTGGTCGCCGGGGCTTGCGGTGCCGGCGTCGGATGCGGGGGAGGGGGACTTGCCATCGGCGCTCGTGTCGCTTTCGGCGGCGCGAGATGCGCCTTGACCGAGGATGAGCGAGGCGACCGAGGGGGCCCCGGCGTCTCGTGCGACTGAGGTGCGGTCAGTGGCTGTCGCGCTGGTGTCGGTGGACACGTCGGGGGCCGCTCACTTTCTTGGCGCGTTAGCGTTCAAAGAGGACGTCTGTGTTCTTCAATACTCCAGCCTAGACGCTCACACTGGGTCGCCGGTCCCCCGACTTGGGCAAATTGTTATGAGATGTCCTTGCGGAAGGTGGTGAGCCAGCCGATCACCGCAGCCACTGCCGCGTACCCGAGGAGCACGAGCAGTCCGGCCCACGGCGACAGGAGATCGCTCACTCCCGCGGTCGAGTAGAAGCTCGCTCCCGCGATCGCCTCACCGGCGGCCCCCGGCATGAACTGGCCGACTCCGGCAAGCGGTTCGACGAACGCGAGTGCGAAGCGCACGATGGGCTCGACTAGTTGGGTCCATCCCAACAGCGCGACGATCACGACGACCTGATTGGTCAACGCGGTGCCGAAGCCCACGCCCACCAGACCCCACCCCGTGAGCGCCACGACGCTCATCCCGAGCGTTTGCCAGATCTCCGCTTGGTCCAGTCCAGTCGGCTCTCCGCCGAGTGCCAGCGCTCCCGCGCCCACCACCGCGCCGGTAGCGACGCCGACGATCGCGTAGAGCAAGGCGAAGGGGAGAACCGCAATGAACTTTGCGCCGATCACCTTCGCCCGGCTGGGCTCCAGCAGCAACGAGGTGTCGATGGTGCGATGGCGGAACTCGGAGGTGACGGCGAGCGCGCCGAGGATCACGGGGAAGACGTAGCCGAACGACACCGGCAAGGTGTAGATGATTTGGGCCGTCTCGACCGGGCCCATCCCGGCACCCCCGCCTTCCGCGCCGGCGCCGCCGAGCTGGTCGGCGAAAGCCAAGGAGAAGCCGATCGCGCCGGCCATGAACGCCACGCCGGCGATCATGCACAGCAGCAAGATCCACCACAGCCGGGTGGAGCGGATCTTGCGGACCTCGGAGAGAATCACGGTGCTCATTCGGCAACCTCCGTCGTGGTGTCGACGGGTGCCTCGGTGAGTCGCAGGAACACGTCCTCCAGGCTCTCGCCGGTCTCTTCGAGCCCATGGATTTCGAGCCCGTCGGCGAAGGCGGCGGCGCCTACCTCGGCGGCGCTGACGCCCAGGATTCGAGCTTGGCCGTCGCGTTGCAGGGTGGCGGCGCGAGGAAACCGAGACCGGGCGAAGTCGACGAGCGCCTCGGCCCGGGGGCTCTTGATCACCACGCCGGGTGCCGCGAGGGCACGGAGGCCATCGAGAGACGACTGGTGGCGCAGTGCGCCGTTGGCGATGACCACCACGTCGTCCACGCTTTGCTGCACCTCGCTGAGCAGGTGCGAGCTGAGCAGGACGGTGCCGCCCGCATCGGCGAACGAGCGCAGGAACGATCGCAGCCACTTGATGCCGGCGGGGTCGAGGCCGTTGGCGGACTCGTCGAGCACCAGCACGCTGGGGTTCCCCAGGAGCGCGGTGGCAAGCCCGAGCCGCTGGCGCATGCCGAGCGAGAATCCGCCCACTCGGCGGCGTGCGGCGTCGGTCAGTCCAACAGATGCGAGCGCCTCGTGGCAGCGCGCATCGTCGACGCCGACCAAGGGGGCATACGTGCGCAGGTGGTTGATCGCGGTGCGACCCGGGTGGAACGCACCCTCGAAGTGTGTGCCGACGATGGTGCCGGGCCGGTGCTGGGCGGCGTAGTTCACTCCATTGATGCGCGCGGCTCCGGATGTGGCGGCAACGAGCCCGACGAGGATCCGCAGCGTGGTCGATTTGCCGGCACCGTTGGGGCCGAGGAACCCGGTCACGCGACCGGGGAGCGCGGCGAAGCTCAAGTCGTCGACGGCAGTGATGTCGCCGTAGCGCTTGGTGAGCGAGTCGATCTCGATCGTGCGCGGCTGCATGGGCCCTCCGAAGGTCGTGTATCCCGAATGCTATCGGCCGCGCAGGGCCCCCTGCACACCCGTCGAGGCGCCATTGATCAGGCACTTCGGGCGAGCGTGACCAATCAGACAGGACTAAAGGGTGGCGGTCGTCGTTACCAATTGGTTACAATCGACCAAACGCCGATGCGTAGACGTCGGCAATGAACGGTCGAATCAGATGGCAACTGGAGGCTCGTGTGAGCACTGACGCGCTCGCGTCGGCGCCCCAAACGCCGCGCAACTCGCGCCGCGAGCGGCGACTCCTGCAGACCCAGGAGATCCAGGTTCGTCAGACTCACCGGCGCCGTAAGGTGCTGACGCGCAGCGGCGTCATCGCCGGCTTCGTGCTTGCGATGGTCGTCTATCCCGTGATGGGCACGCTGACTCCCTACGCCGACGCAGTTGAGGCCGTTCCCGGTGCCGTGGCGGGAGAGAGCCCCTCGACGGCTCGCGCCCTGCTCGGTGGCGGCCCGCAACTAGTCAAGTCCGAACTCCCCCTTCCCGAGGCGGATGCCTCGACCGTGCTGGTGACCGCTATCCAAATCGACGTGAGCCAGCATCTTCCCGATTGCAACCCGGCGGACGGGTGGGAGGGCTATAACGGCCGCCTCACCGCGGACTCCCTGTGCGACGTCGGTCAAAACGAGCAGCTTCGCAACGACGCCGCGGTGGCCTTCGCCGAACTCAACAACCGCTTTTCGCAGGAGTTTGGGCGGGACATCTGCCTCTCCGATGGCTACCGCACCTTGTCGAGCCAGTACGCGACCAAGCGCTCGCGCGGGTTCCTCGCCGCGACGCCCGGCACCTCTGTTCACGGATGGGGGCTCGCAATCGACCTGTGCAGCTCCGATGCTCGCGGCGCCGCTAAGGGGTGGCTTGAGGAGAACGGCGCGCTGTGGGGTTGGGTGAACCCCAGCTGGGCCAAGACCAGCAAGTACGAGCCGTGGCACTTCGAGTACGAGCCCGGCACCGATGAGCTCGGGGTGTACGGCTCTTCCTATTGGGCCAACTCGGGCGCGTACCGCTCGTCGAACTGACGGGGTCTGCGCTCGCCACTAGAGGCGGGCGTCCCAGTATCCGCAGAACGGGTCGACAGGCGACTGGCCTTGCCAAGGAATCTCGCCTGTGAGCGCCCTGA
>JBKBNW010000026.1:0-16579 GCA_046295115.1 Demequina sp. | reverse complement strand
AGCAGGCCCACGCCGCCAGCCCCCGCATGCACGAGCGCCGTGTGCCCGGGCTGCAGCGGGAATGACGATGCGGTCAAGAAGTGGGCCGTGAGCCCCTGCAGCATGAGTGCGGCAGCGGTGTCGAGCGGCACGTCGGCCGGCACCGAGTATGCGTCGTCGCGGGACAGCGCCACGCGCTCGGCGTACGAGCCGGGTGTGCCCGCCCACGCGACTCGGTCGCCGGGTGCCGCCCAGTCGACGTTGGCGCCCACCTGGGCAACCACGCCCGCGCCCTCGAGGCCGGGCCGGAAGGGGCGCGCTACGTCGTACACGCCCGAGCGCTGATAGGTGTCGATGAAGTTGACGCCGCTTGCCGCGACCTCCACCAGCACCTGAACGGGGCCGATGTCGGGCTCCCGCGCGTCCACGACGCGCATCACCTCGGGTCCGCCTGCCGTGTCTGCCTGGATCGCTCTCATGCCTGCCATCCTTGCACCAGCCGTCGGCGCGTCGGCTCGCTACTATTCAGTCGCATGTATAGTTATGCGTATGGCGATTTCTGTGGCAGTCTCCGGCGCGTCCGGCTACGTGGGGGGCGAGGTGCTGCGCGTTTTCAGCGAGCATCCTGACGTGGAGTTCGGTGCCCTCACCGCCCATTCCTCCGCAGGCGACCTGTTGGGACTGCACCAGCCTCACCTGCGCACACTCGCCGACCGCACCATTGTGGAAACCACCGCCGAGACCCTCGCGGGTCACGACGTCGTGGTGCTCGCGCTCCCGCACGGCGCGTCCGGCGCGATCGCGGCGCAGCTGCCGCCTGAGACGCTCGTCATCGATTGTGGGGCCGACCACCGATTGGCCAGCGCGGATGCGTGGGCCGAGTACTACGGCGGCGACCACTCCGGCACCTGGCCCTACGGCATGCCCGAGCTCATCACAGCCGAAGGCCACCAACGCGACCAACTCCGGGGCGTCAAGCGGGTCGCGGTGCCGGGATGCAACGTCACGGCCGTCACCCTGGCGCTCCAGCCCGGTGTCGCCGCCGGCGTCGTGGAGCCCAGCGACATCGTCGCGGTGCTCGCCAACGGTTACTCCGGAGCGGGCAAGAAGCTCGCCACCAACCTGCTCGCCTCCGAGGGCCTCGGTGCCGCATCGGCGTACGGCGTCGGGGGAGTGCACCGCCACATCCCCGAGATCGTCCAGAACCTGCGATCGGCCGGGGGAGAGGATGTCCGCATCAGTTTCACCCCCACCTTGGTCCCGATGGCGCGCGGCATCCTCGCGACCGTGACCGCGCCCCTGGCCGCCGGCGTCAGCGCCGACGAGGTGCGCGCCGCCTGGGAGACCGCCTACGCGGACGAGCCGTTCGTCCACCTGCTGCCCGAGGGGCAGTGGCCCACGACCGCCGCCACCCTCGGTGCCAACACCTGCCTGCTGCAGGTCGCCGTCGACAAGAAGGCGGGGCGCGTGATCGTGATTGCCGCGATCGACAACCTCGTGAAGGGCACGGCTGGCGCGGCGCTGCAGTCGATGAACCTCGCGCTGGGCGTGTCCGAGACCACGGGCCTGCAACTGCTGGGAGTCGCGCCGTGAGCGGCGCGCAGGCAAAGGGAGTTGGCGCCGTGAGCGGCGCGCAAACAATGGAGGTAGCGCCGTGAGTGTCACTGCCGCACAGGGATTCGCCGCGTTCGGCGTGGCCGCAGGCATCAAGTCCACGGGTGCCAAGGATGTGGCGGTCGTCCTCAACGAGGGCCCGCTGAAGGTCGCCGCGGGCGTCTTCACCACCAACCGCATCGAAGCCGCGCCCGTCACATGGTCGCGCGAGGTCGTGTCCGACGGCCGCGCGGACGTCGTGATCCTCAACTCCGGCGGCGCGAATGCATGCACGGGCCCCGAGGGCTTCGCAGACACTCACCGCACCGCGGAGCACGTCGCGCAGGCGCTCAGCGCCTCGGGCCGCGAGGTCGGCGCCGGGGACGTCGCCGTCTGCTCCACCGGGCTGATCGGGCTGCGGCTGCCCATGGACACGCTCTTGACGGGGGCCGATGCGGCCATCGTCGGCCTCTCTCCGGACGGCGGGGACGCGGCGGCGGAGGCCATCATGACCACCGACTCGAAGCCGAAGAAGGCCGTCGCCGGGCGCGACGGCTGGACCGTCGGTGGCATGGCCAAGGGGGCTGGCATGCTGGCTCCCGGCATGGCGACCATGCTGTGCGTCGTGACCACGGACGCCAAGATCGATGCCGCGACCGCGAAGGCGGCCCTCGCATCGGCCGTATCCCGCACGCTCAACCGCGTCGACTCCGACGGCTGCATGTCGACCAACGACACCGTGCTGCTGATGGCGAGTGGCGCATCGGGAGTGGATCCTGACCCTAGCCAGTTCGAGGCGGTCCTCACCGAGGTGCTCGCCGACCTGTCGCGCCAGCTGGTCGCCGACGCCGAGGGTGCGAGCCACGACATCGCGGTGACCGTCGAGCACGCCACCACTGAGGCCGCGGCCGAGCAGGTCGCCCGCGCGATCACGCGGTCCAACCTCTTCAAGGCCGCGATCTTCGGCAACGACCCGAACTGGGGCCGGGTGATCTCCGCCGCGGGCACGGTGCCCGAGTCGGTCGCACCCTTCGACCCCACCCTGATCGACGTCACCATCAACGGCGTCCAGGTGTGCCGGGCGGCGGGCGTCGGCGACGATCGCGACCTCGTCGACCTCACCGACCGCGAGGTCTTTGTGGTCGTGGACTTGCACGCCGGCGACGCCTCCGCCACCGTGTGGACCAACGACCTCACCCACGAATACGTCCACGAGAACAGCGCATACTCCTCATGAGCCACGACATCGACACTCCCGACCTCACGCCCCAGCAGAAGGTGGGCGTCCTCATCGACGCCATGCCGTGGATCGAGTCCTTTAAGGGCGCGACCGTGGTGATCAAGTACGGCGGCAACGCCATGATCGACAACACCCTGAAGGCCGCGTTCGCCCAGGACGTGGTGCACCTGCGACTCCTTGGCCTGCACCCCGTGGTGGTGCATGGCGGCGGGCCGCAGATCTCCGAGATGTTGAACAAGCTCGGCATCGAATCGGAGTTCAAGGGTGGCCTGCGGGTCACGTCGCGTGAGGCGATGGATGTGGTGCGCATGGTGCTCACCGGTTCCGTGTCTCGCGAGCTCGTGGGGCTTATCAACGACCACGGCCCGCTCGCCGTCGGGCTCTCCGGCGAGGATGCCGGGCTGCTGCAGGCCAAGCGTCGCCACGCGGAGATCGACGGCAGACAAGTGGACGTGGGCCAGGTGGGTGACGTCGTCAAGGTGAATCCCGCCGCGGTCGAGGACATCATCCGCGCGGGCCGCATCCCCGTGGTCAGCACGGTCGCCCCCGATATCGACGACCCGACGACGGTGCTGAACGTCAACGCGGACACCGCCGCGGCGGCCATCGCGGTGGCGCTGCGCGCGCGCAAACTCATCATGCTGACCGACGTCGAGGGCCTGTACGCGAACTGGCCGGATCCCAGCTCGTTGGTGCGCCGCATCCACGCCACCGACGTCGAGAAACTGTTGCCCAGCCTCGCGTCCGGCATGGTGCCCAAGATGGAGGCGTGCCTGCGGGCGGTGCGCGGCGGCGTGCCTCAGGCGCACATCATCGACGGCCGCGAGCCGCACTCGATCCTCACGGAGATATTCACCTCCCGCGGCATTGGCACCATGGTGCGGCCCGACGACGTGGACCTGTGGGCCTCATGAGCCACGCCGATGTGACTGACCAGGGCACCCCCGGCGGGCAAGGGCTCGAGCACGGGCGCGCCGACACCCAGCGCTACGAGAAGTCCCTCATGGGTACCTACGGGACGCCGCTGCGGGCCCTGGTGCGCGGCGAGGGCTCGTACGTGTGGGATGCGGACGGCAACAAGTACCTGGACCTGCTGGGCGGCATCGCCGTCAATGCGCTGGGCCACGGCCACCCCGCCTGGGTGAACGCGCTCACCACGCAGGCACGCACGCTCGCCCACACCTCGAACTTCTTCGCGACCGAGCCGCAGATCGCCCTCGCGGAGCGGCTCCTCGACCTCTCGGACGCGCCGTCCGGCTCGCGGGTGTTCTTCTCCAACTCGGGCGCCGAGGCCAATGAGGCCGCCTTCAAGATGGCGCGCAAGACCGGCCGCGGCACCATCATTGCGCTCGAGGGCGGCTTCCACGGGCGCACCATGGGCGCGCTCGCGATGACCCATAAGCCCGCGATCCGCGAGCAGTTCGCTCCCATGCCGGGCGGCGTCGTGTTCGTCCCCGCGGGCGACGCCGTCGGGACGCACCTGGGGGCCGAGCGCGCCGGGGCCGATGTAGCCCTTGACGAGCTCTGGGTGACGCGCGAAGTCTGCCTCCGTGGCGGCCTCGACGATCGCGGGGGCGAGCGCTGCCTCGAGGCGGGCCATGTCCGCGTCGCGGTCGCCCGGCAGCCCCACCGCGAGCAGCGAGCGCTCCCCCGTCGGAGAGGTCAGCGCGAGGACCACGTTCTTGAGGGTGTCAGCGGCCGTCCACTCGCGGTCGGGCCGCGGGTGGTGAGCGTTGGCGTGAGCCACCAGCGTGTCGATGGTGGGGGTGTCGGGGGTGTCCTCGACGTGCGCGGCGGGCGCCTGGTCGTAGGGCAGCGCATCGGGCACGGGGGTGGTGACGGCCTCGACGTTGGCGGCGTAGCCACCGGGCGAGCGCACGTACGTGTCCTCGCCGATCGCGGTCGGGGCGAGGAACTCCTCCGACTTCGAGCCGCCCATGGCGCCGGACGTCGCGGAGACAATCACGTAGTCGATGCCCAGGCGGTCGAAGACGCGGATGTACGCCGCGCGCTGCGCCTGGTACGACGCCTCCAAGCCCTCGTCGTCGATGTCGAACGAGTAGGCGTCCTTCATGATGAACTCGCGGCCACGCAGCAGGCCTGCGCGCGGACGGGCCTCGTCGCGGTACTTGTTTTGGATCTGGAACAACGACAGCGGCAGGTCCTTGTACGAGGAGTACAGGTCCTTCACCAGCAGGGTGAACATCTCCTCGTGCGTGGGCGCGAGCAGCATGTCGACGCCCTTGCGGTCCTGCAAGCGGAACAGGTTGGGGCCGTACTCCTCCCACCGCCCCGTGGCCTCATAGGGCTCCTTGGGCAGCAGCGCCGGGAAGTGCACCTCCTGGCTGCCCGCCGCGGCCATCTCCTCGCGCACGACCGCCTCGACCTTGGCGAGCACGCGCAGGCCGAGCGGCATCCATGAGTAGATGCCAGGCGCGGCGCGGCGGATGTACCCGGCTCGCAGGAGCAGTCGGTGGGAGGCGACCTCGGCTTCGGCCGGGTCCTCGCGGAGGGTACGAAGGAAGAGTGTGGACATGCGAAGCATGCGCACCAGCCTAGTGGCGAGCACGCCGCGCACGGACGCCACTGCCGCGCCTGCGATCGGTCAGTGCGGAAGCCGCGCCTGCGCTTTGCTCACTGACGTGAGTCCGGCCGATGCGTGGGTTCCCTACGGCGCGGTCGGCACCTCAGCGCACGGCATGTGGAGCGAGTCACCGGTCTCCTGTGACACGGATACCCCCGCCGGAACCCAGTACACGGGGTTCATCAACCTCGCCTCGTCCCGGCCGTCGACGGCGATCGCGAGAGTGTCCATAGTCACGGTCGAACCTTCAGTGTTGACCGTCTCGATACGCAGCAGCAGACCCGGGCTGGAGCTGTCTGTTCCCGGGTAGGTCGAGCTGCAGACGATGCGTGGCGTGGCCGCTGGAGGCACACCGGCACCTTGGAGCAGAGCGCGACAGTTGCCCTCGGACGCCGCGACATCACACAGCGCAGCCTCCGAGGCCCGGGCTTCGTAAGCGCGGTCCAGAAGTGCCTCCGCTGCTGCAAGGGTGGGTACGTCGGCAGGGGCCTGGGCGCCGCAACCGCTGGCCGATCCCACCATGAGCGCCAACGTTCCGATGAGCCACGCACGCGTGCCCACGGCCATCACCAGCCCTCAGTTCTAGGCGGGTCCCCCGCGGCGCATCGCACGGTTCGAAGATACTCGGCGGACCGCTCAGCGTCACTAGTGTTCTGCAGGCCCCAAGTCGCGGTCGACACCTCGCCGTACGGCCTCGTGCTTAGAACATGATGGTCGCGAAGGTCCCCACCCGGGTGAAGCCCACCGCGTCGTACGTCGCGAGTGCAGACACGTTGAAGTCGTTCACATACAACGACACCGTCGGTGCGGTGTCCGCCCGCACCGCCTCGACGACTGCGGCCAGGCCAGCGCGTGCGAGACCGCGCCCCCGCAGGTGCGGGTGCACCCACACGCCCTGAAGTTGCGCGACACCGCCCGCGAGCGCTCCGACCTCAGCCTTGAACACCACCTGGCGACGGCCCTCGGCGATGCCGAACTGCACGTACGCCCGGCCGGCGCGCACGAGTCGGTGCAGGCGGTCTTCGTATGCCGCGCGACCGTGGCGCATCGGGTCGTATCCGACCTCGCCGATGAACATATGCACGCACGCGGGCAGCAAGGCTTCGTAGTCACCGTCCCCCGCGGTCCGCACCGCCTCGAGCTGCAGGTCCGCGACGTCGAGGGCCCCGACGTGGCGCGCCGCACCGTCGATCCTCATTGACACCTGACGCGGTCGCACTTCGCGAGCGGGTCCCCACCACGGCTCCACCCTGCCCCACAGGTCAAGGGTGATGGCCGCCGGGCCGACGATCGCGGCAGGCTTGGCAACGCGCCCCACCAGCGCCGCCGCGAGCTCCGCCATGCGCTCTTCCGCGGACTCCGGGTCCACCTCCGGCAGGACTGCACTCACGTTAGAGCCCGCCCACACCGCACCGGCGATCTCGCGCGCCCACCCGGAGCGTCGTCGCACGGTCCACAGCCCGACCGGCATGGAGCCCGAGCTCAGCGCGGCCTCGACGTGAGACATCGGCACCACGTTCGCGACCGGGTCCTCCGCGCACAGGTCGCGGATGAGTTCCAGGTCGCGTCGCTGCGCCGGCGCCAGGCTGTGCTGTGTGCGCCGGAGCAGCGAGTCGGTCATGACCCTGCCATCACCTGCGGACTCGAGCCCTCGACGGGCTCCATCGTCTCGGCGATCTTCATCGCCTCTTCGATGAGCGTCTCGACGATGTCCTTCTCGGCGACGGTCTTAATGACTTCACCCTTGACGAAGATCTGGCCCTTACCGTTGCCCGAGGCGACGCCAAGGTCCGCCTCGCGCGCCTCGCCGGGTCCGTTGACGACGCAGCCCATGACGGCGACGCGCAGCGGCACTTCCATCCCCTCGAGGCCCGCGGTCACCTTCTCGGCGAGCTCGTACACATCCACCTGCGCGCGCCCGCACGACGGGCACGACACGATCTCGAGCTTGCGGGGACGCAGGTTGAGGCTCTGCAGGATCTGGATCCCGACCTTGACCTCCTCCACGGGAGGCGCGGACAGCGACACGCGGATGGTGTCGCCGATTCCCTCGCTCAGCAACGCACCGAACGCCGTCGCCGACTTGATGGTGCCCTGAAATGCGGGGCCGGCCTCGGTGACGCCCAGGTGCAACGGCCAGTCGCCGCGCTCGGAGAGCTGACGGTACGCCTCCACCATGATCACCGGGTCGTTGTGCTTGACGGAGATCTTGAAGTCGTGAAAGCCGTGCTCCTCGAACAGCGACGCCTCCCACACGGCGGATTCGACCAGTGCCTCGGGGGTGGCCTTGCCGTACTTCTTCAGCAGGCGGGGATCCAGCGAACCGGCGTTGACGCCGATCCGGATCGACGTGCCGTGGTCCTTCGCCGCCTGCGCGATTTCCTTGATTTGGTCATCGAACCGCTTGATGTTGCCCGGGTTGACGCGCACCGCGGCGCAGCCCGCCTCGATCGCGGCGAACACGTACTTGGGCTGGAAGTGGATGTCCGCGATCACCGGGATCTGCGACTTCCTCGCGATGATGGGGAGGGCGTCGGCGTCGTCCTGCGTGGGGCACGCGACGCGCACGATGTCGCAGCCCGATGCCGTGAGCTCGGCGATCTGTTGCAGCGTGCCGTTGATGTCCGTGGTCTTGGTGGTCGTCATCGACTGCACGCTCACCGGGGCGTCGCCGCCCACGTCGACGCTGCCCACCTTGATCTTGCGCGTCTTCTTACGGGGCGCGAGGGTGGGCGGGGGCATCGCCGGCATTCCTAGTTGGATAGAAGTCACGGTGTCATTATCTCCTTAGGCGTCAGCGCAGCCGGTCAGCGTCACGTCACACGATCCTGACCGGTGCGACGATGTCCGCGTAGATGAGAACGACGCCCATCACCAGCAACATTCCGAACACGGCATACGCGACGGGCATCATCCTCGCGACGTCGACAGGAGCGGGGGCGGGCGCCGACCTGAGCCGCGCCCAGCCGTTCTTGACCCCCTGCCACAGCGCCGACGCGACGTGTCCGCCGTCGAGCGGCACCAGCGGAATCATGTTGAAAGCGAACAGCGCGAGGTTGAGCCCGCCCAGCAGCATCAGCATGTCCGCGACCCTCTCGGACGGCCCATAGCCCTCGACCTCGGCGCCGGAGATCTCGCCCGCCACACGGCCCACGCCGACCACACCCATGATGGAATCCGCGCTGCGCTCTTCAAGTCCGAGGGCTGCTCGCGACACGTCGTACAGGTGCACCGGGAGGGTCGCGACCACCTCGACCACGCGCCCCAAGTAGTTCCACGTCAGTTCGGCGCCGGCGGTGATGGGTTGCGGCTCGGTCACCACCTCCGAGTACACGCCCAGGTAACCGACCGTCTCCGTGAGCGGAGCGCCCGAGGCGTCCACCACGACAGCGCCGTCGTCGTCCAACAGCGCCCGGTCCCGCTCCCCCGGCGTCACCGTGAGCGCGAGTGGTTCACCGTCCCGAATCACCTCGAGCGCGAGCCTTTGGCCCGGGGAATCGGCAATGATGGCCGTCGCCTGCGCCCAGTCCTCGACCGCCACACCGCCGACGGCGGTCATGGTGTCGCCCGGCTCGAGGCCCGCCTGGCTCGCGGGGGACGGCGGGTCGCCTGCCGCGCACTCCTCGGCTGCGGCCGCGGGCACGCATTGCGCGACCTCACTCACCGTGAGAGACGCGGTCGGCGTGCCTACCGTCGACAGCACGGCCGTGAACAGCAGCAGCGCAAGGACGAGGTTCACGAGCGGGCCACCGAGCATCACGATCACCTTCTTCCACCACGCCAGGTGGTAGAAGGCGCGGGCGTCCTCGCCCGGCTGGATCTCTTCGACCGCCGCCTCGCGCGCATCGGCGACAAGCCGTGCCGCCCACCCGGTGCCCCGCACCGGCTTGACGCGGTCCTCGGGCGGGATCATGCCGACCAGGCGCACGTAGCCGCCGAGCGGAATCGCCTTGATGCCGTACTCGGTCTCGCGGCCGTGCCGCGACCATAGCCGCGGGCCGAACCCCACAAAGTACTCGCTCACCCGCACGCCGAACTTCTTGGCGGGCACCATGTGCCCTACTTCGTGGAGCGCGATGGACACCAGCAGTCCGATCACCAGCACCACGATGCCGATCAGCGTGTCCATGCTCCCACCCTACTTTTCAGTGTCGTACTCGATACTCAGCCTCAGCCGATGAGCGCCGCGGCCCGCTCGCGCGCCCACCGCTGCGCCTCGTCGACGGCGTCGAGCGACAGTTCAGCGGGTGCCTCGTACTGCTCCACAACGCTTCGCACCGTGTCCACGATCCCGAGGAACGGCAGCCGTCCGTCCACGAATGCCTGCACGCACTCTTCGTTCGCGGCGTTGAACACGGCGGGGTGAAGGGCCGATGCGGCCACGGCGGCGCGCGCCACGCGGACGGCGGGAAAAGCCTCCTCGTCGAGCGGCGCGAAGGTCCATGAGGTCGCCTGCGTCCAGTCGCACCCCGGCACGGCATCTGCCAGGCGCTCTGGCCACGACAGCCCGAGCGCGATCGGCAGCCGCATGTCCGGCGGCGAGGCTTGCGCGAGCGTGCTGCCGTCGATGAACTCGACCATCGAGTGGACCACGGACTGAGCGTGCACCACGACGTCGATGCGGTCCATGGGTATGTCGAATAGCAGGTGCGCCTCGATGACCTCGAGCGCCTTGTTGACCATGGAGGCCGAGTTGATGGTCACCACCGGGCCCATGTCCCAGGTGGGGTGGCGTAGTGCATCCGCTGCGGTGACGTCGGCGAGTTCGGCGCGGGTGCGGCCGCGGAAGGCCCCGCCCGATGCGGTCACCACGAGCCGACGCACCTCGCCTGCGCTGCCGCCGCGCAGTGCCTGCGCGAGAGCCGAGTGCTCGGAGTCGACCGGCACGATCTGGCCCGGCCGGCGCACCGCGGCCTTGACGAGCGCGCCTCCGGCCACGAGGGACTCCTTGTTCGCGAGCGCGAGCGTGCTACCGGCCTCGAGCGCCGCGAGAGTGGGGCGCAGCCCCACCGACCCGGTGATGCCGTTGAGCACCACGTCGGCGCCGCAGCCTGCCGCCGCAACCACCGCATCGGGCCCGGCCACTACCTCGATACCTGGCAGGCCGCGCGCGATCTGTGCCGCCGCATCGGCCGATGCGACTGCCACCATCGCAGGTCGCACGGCCTTGGCCTGTGCCACCACAGCGTCGGGGTCCGAGCCGCCGGCGGCAAGAGCGACGACGTCGAAGCGTTCGGGGTGGCGCGCAATCACGTCGAGCGCCTGGGTACCGATCGAACCCGTGGAACCCAGCAGCGAGACGGTGCGCGCTTCGCTCACGCGACGCCGAGCAGGATGTCGACCGCGCGCGCGAGGTAGGCGTCGAC
The DNA here is from genome assembly GCA_046295115.1 of Demequina sp. Lineage (GTDB taxonomy): Bacteria > Actinomycetota > Actinomycetes > Actinomycetales > Demequinaceae > Demequina. The sequence goes on along the minus strand of JBKBNW010000026.1, from coordinate 5,817 downwards.
CACCCGCTCCTCGTACGCGGCCCACGACCGGCGGCGCTTGAAGGTGAGGGCGCGGATGTCCTCGGCGGTGAGCGGCTTGCCCTGGTCAAAGAAGGCGGTCAGTCGGTCCATGACGGCGTCGACCTCGGTGCGGTCGTAGCCGGTGCGCAGCGTCGGGGGCGTGGCGAATCTCTGGCCCGCAGGGCGGCGCAGTCGCGGGTATAGCGCCTGGGCGCGGTGCGCGAGCTCGGCCATCCACGCGTCTTGACCGTGCTGCTTGACGTAGCGCTCCCGCACGCGGACGGCGAAGGCCACCTCAAGCCGGTCGAGCGCTGAGTCGACCGCGGCTGTCGAGTACCCGCCGCGCTTGAGGTCAAAGCTCGCGCGCCGCACGTCAATCGCGGCGAGGTCGTCGGCGGTGCCCGGCTGCTCGTACGCCGAACGGGCCTCGTGAAAGTACTCCTCGACCTCCGCGACGCGGTACCCAAGCGCAAAGGCCCCCACACGTGGGAACAGGTCAGCCATCAGTCCTCCTTGATCGCGAGCTGCCCGCAGGCGCCGTCGATATCGCTGCCTCGAGTATCCCTGATGGTGGTGGGAATTCCGTGACCGCGCAGGGTGTGGACGAACTCTCGTTCCACCTCGGGATCGGACGCGGTCCACTTGGAGCCGGGCGTCGGGTTGAGCGGGATGGGATTGACGTGCACCCACCCGTCGCCGCGATCGCGCAACTTGCGGGCCAACAGGGCGGCGCGGTGCGCCTGGTCATTCATGTCGCGGATCAATGCGTACTCGATCGACACTCGCCGCCCCGTCGCCTTGTAGAAGCGGAACGCGGCGTCGAGCGCCTCGTCGACGGTCCAGCGGGTGTTGATGGGCACGATCTCGTTGCGCAGCTCGTCATCGGGCGCGTGTAGCGACAGCGCGAGCGTCACCGGGATGCCCTCCTTGGTGAGCTTGTCCATCGCCGGCACCAGGCCCACCGTCGAGACGGTGACGTGGCGCGCCGACAGCCCGAACCCGTGGGGCTCGGGGGCGACGAGCGCGCGCACCGTCTGCAACACCGCCTTGTAGTTGGCGAGCGGCTCCCCCATGCCCATGAACACCACGTTGGACAGCCGCACGGGCTCGCCCAGCTCGCCGTCACGCGAGGCGCGAGCCGCGAGGCGCACCTGCTCGATGATCTCGGCGGCAGAGAGGTTGCGAGTGAGGCCCATCTGTCCGGTGGCGCAGAAGGGGCACGCCATGCCACAGCCGGCCTGGCTCGTGACGCACAGCGTCGCGCGTTCCGGATACTTCATGAGTACCGACTCGACCTTCACCCCGTCGTGGAGGCTCCACAGCGTCTTGCGCGTGGCTCCGCCGTCCGCCACGAGCGACGTGATCGGAGTCATCAGCGAGGGGAACATCTGGGAGGCGAGGTCCTCGCGCGCCGATGCGGGCAGGTCCGTCATCTCGTCCGGGTTCACCGTGAGGTGGGTGTAGTAGTGGGTCGCGAGCTGCTTGGCGCGGAACGCCGGCAGCCCCATCTCGCGCATCGTGTCCACGCGCTCGTCGTGCGTCAGGTCTGCGAAGTGGCGGGGCGGCTTGCCGCGCCGGGGCGCCGACATCTGCAGCAGGGGGCGTGTGGTCATGAGGTTCCCAACAGAAGTCCGAATACGACGTAGGCCACGGGGGCCGCAAACAGCAGCGAGTCGATGCGATCCATGATCCCGCCGTGGCCGGGGATCAGGCTGGACATGTCCTTGACCTGGATGTCGCGCTTGACGGCCGACTCGGCCAAGTCGCCGAGCACGGCGGCCATCGCCGAGGCAAGTCCCACCACGGCGCCAATCCACCAGCGCCCGTCAAAGAAGAAGTAGGCGGCGATGGACGCGACGAGGGTGCCGAGCACCAGGCCTCCGGCGAGTCCCTCCCAGGTCTTCTTGGGGCTGACACGGGGCGCCATCGGGTGCTTGCCAAACAGCATCCCCGCAAACAGCCCACCAGTGTCGGAGCCGACAGCGGCCAGCACTACCACCACCACGCGCTGCCAGCCGTCGGGAGCGAGTTCCATGAGAATCACGAATGACGCGAGAAACGGGATCCACAGCAGCGTGAGCATCGAGGCGAGCGAATCCGCCAGGGTGTTCTCGATCCGCTCGTCCACCACGCGCCACGCCACGGTACCGGCGCACCCGACCATCAGGGCCACCACCAGGCCCTCAGGGCCTCCGTACCAGGTGGCGACGACGAGGCCCGCGCTGGCCAGGCCGACGGGAGCGAGCGGCACGCGGCGATCGCTGCGCGCCAGCACCCGCCGCCACTCGAGGACTGCGACAAAGCACGCGATGCTCACCAGTGCGGCGAGCGCGGCGGGGTGCCACCACGCTGCCGCGATGACGCCGCCGAGCAGGGTGAGGCCCACCCCAGCCGCGAGCGGCATGTTGCGCCCCGACCGAGACACCGGCGCGACCTGCTGGACCGGCTCTTCGACTCCGCGTGCTGCCGCGGGGTCTACCCGCGGGTCGTCGACACCGTCGCGGACCACCGCGGCGCCAAACTGCGCCGCGGGCGCGGTCTGGGGCGGCTCGGCGGGTGCGCCACGGCGTCGGAAGATGTTCATGAATAGGCCCCGGGGAGGCGGCGCGAGGTCAGACCTCGAGCAGCTCGCTCTCCTTGTGCGCGAGCAGGCCGTCAATCGCCTCGACGTGGCGCTTGGTCAGCGCGTCGAGTTCCTTCTCAGCGCGCGAACCCTCGTCCTCCCCCACGTCGCCGTCCTTCACGGCGGCGTCAATCAGGTCCTTCGCCTTGCGGCGCATGTTCCTGACGGTGATGCGGGCATCCTCGGCCTTGCTCTTGGCCAGCTTCACGTACTCGCGGCGACGCTCCTCGGTGAGTTGCGGCATGATGATGCGCAGCACGGTGCCGTCGTCGGAGGGGTTGACGCCGAGGTCTGACTTGCGCAGCGCGGTGTCGATCTCCTTCTTCACCGATGCGTCGTACGGCGAGATCAACACCATGCGGGCCTCAGGCACAGTGATGGATGCCAGTTGCTGCAGCGGGGTGGGCGCGCCGTAGTAGTCCACGGTGATGTTCGCGAACATCGACGCCGACGCCTGACCGCTGCGGATGCCCGAGAAGTTGTCCTTCGCCACCGCCACGGCGTTGTCCATGTTCTCCTCGGCCTCGAGGAGGATGTCGTCAATCACGTGTGCTCCCTATTCTTCACGGCTCACGCCGTGACCAGCGTGCCGATTCTCTCACCCACGAGTGCGCGGGTCACATTGCCTGGCTCCTCGAGCCCGAATACCCTCATCGGCATGCCGTTGTCTTTGGCGAGCGAGAAGGCGGCCGCATCCATCACGTCGAGCCCCTGCTTGAGGGCGTCGCCGTAGGTGACGTGATCCAGGCGAGTCGCGGAGGTGTCCTTGCGGGGGTCGGCGGTATAGACGCCGTCAACCCCGTTCTTTCCCATCAGCACCTCGGTGCAACCCACCTCCAGCGCGCGCTGGAGTGACACGGTGTCCGTGGAGAAGTACGGCATGCCGGCCCCGGCCCCAAAGATCACGACGCGGCCCTTTTCCATGTGCCGCACTGCGCGCAGCGGGATGTAGGGCTCCGCGACCTGTCCCATGGTGATGGCGGTCTGCACCCTGGTGGCCACTCCGGCCTGCTCAAGGAAGTCCTGGAGGGCGAGGGCGTTCATGACAGTGCCCAGCATGCCCATGTAGTCCGCGCGCGCACGCTCCATGCCGCGTTCCGACAGATCCGCGCCGCGGAAGAAGTTGCCGCCGCCGACCACGATGCAGACCTGCACGCCTTCAGCGACGGCTGCGGCGATCTCGCCCGCAATGCGATTGATGACATCGGCGTCTAGCCCTACGGACCCGCCGCCGAACATTTCTCCCGAGAGCTTCAGCAAGACGCGCCGCGTCCTGTCGGAGTCCGCGGTGTCCGGTCTCACAGTGGTGGGATCGGACATCGGGGCCTCCTTGGGTCGCGGCGCGTCGTGCTGAGTGGTCAGTTCTTCTGCCGGAAGACTACGCTCCCACGCGGAACCGTGCGAAGGCGGTCACCTGGCCGCCGGCGTTCTCGATGACCTTGCCGACCGTGGTCTTGGGGTCCTTCGCGAATGCCTGGTCCACCAGGGTGTTCTCCTTGTAGAAGCCGTTGAGGCGACCCTCGACGATCTTCGGCATGGCACCCTCGGGCTTGCCCTCGGCCTTGGCCGTCTCCTCGGCGACGCGGCGCTCGTTGGCGACCACATCCTCAGGGACGTCCTCACGCACAAGGTACGTGGGCGAGTACGCGGCGATGTGCATCGCGATGTCGCGTGCGACCTCGCCCGCCTTCGGGTCAGAGCCCACGAGGACGCCCACCTGAGCGGGCAGGTCCTTGTTGGTGCGGTGCAGGTACTCGGTCACGACGGGTGCCTCGATGCGTGCGACGCGGCGCAGGACGATCTTCTCGCCCAGGATGCCGGCCTCGGAGTCGATGACGTCCTGGAGGGACTTGCCGTCGACCTGCGATGCCAGCGCCACCTCGGCGGAGTCAGCGCCGGCCGCGACGACCGCGTCCAGCACCTGGGCCGCGAGTGCGCCGAACTTGTCGTTCTTGGCGACGAAGTCGGTCTCGGAGTTGAGCTCGATGAGAGTGCCGACCTGGCCACCATCAGTCGTCTCGATGTGGGTGGCTACCAGGCCTTCGGAGGCCGAACGGCCCTCGCGCTTGGTGACGCCCTTCAGACCCTTCACGCGCAGGATATCGACAGCCTTGTCCAGGTCACCCTCGGCCTCGTCGAGCGCCTTCTTGACGTCGAGCATGCCAGCGCCAGTGCGCTCGCGGAGCGCCTGGATGTCGGCAACGGTGTAGTTCGCCATAGGGGTTCCTTACTTCTCGTCTGCGGTCTCGGCGGCAGGCGCGTCGGCCTTGGCCTCGTCCGCGTCTGCGGTCTTCTCGGCGGCCGGCTTCTTCGCTGCGGGCTTCTTGGCCGGCGCCTTCTTGGCGGCGGGCTCGGCGTCAGCAGCGTCCTCGGTCGACTCGGTCTCGTCCTTGGCCTCGGCGGCCTCGGGCTCGGCGGCAGTAGCGTCCTCGGTCGACTCTGCCTCGTCCTTGGCCTCAGGCTCGTCGGCCTTGGGCTCTTCGTCAGTCGCGGCGTCGGTCGTGTCGGCCTTGGCCTCGTCCTTGTCGCCGCCCAGGAGCTCCTGCTCCCACTCGGCGAGGGGCTCGGTCTCGCCCTCGGCCTCCGCCTCGTCACCCTTGGGGGTGTGGCGGATGCGCAGGCCCTCGGCGACCGCATCGGCGATCACGCGGGTGAGCAGGCCGACGGCGCGAATCGCGTCGTCGTTGCCGGGGATGCCGTAGGCGACGTCGTCCGGGTCGCAGTTCGAGTCAAGGATTCCCACCACGGGGATTCCCAGCTTGCGGGCCTCGTCGACGGCCAGGTGCTCCTTGTTGGTGTCGACGATCCACACGACGGAAGGCGTCTTCGCCATGTCGCGGATGCCGCCGAGGGTCTTGTCCAACTTCTCCTTCTCGCGGCGCATGCCGAGCAGTTCCTTCTTGGTGCGACCGGAACCGGCCACATCGTCGAAGTCGATCTCCTCGAGCTCCTTGAGGCGCGTGACGCGCTTGCTCACGGTCTGGAAGTTGGTGAGCATGCCGCCCAGCCAGCGCTCGTTGACGAAGGGCATGCCCACGCGCTTGGCCTGCTCGGCGATCTGCTCCTGCGCCTGGCGCTTGGTGCCGACGAACAGCACGGTGCCGCCGTGAGCGACGGTGTCGCGCACGAACTCGTACGCGGAGTCGATCTTGGCGAGCGACTGCTGCAGGTCGATGATGTAGATGCCATTGCGC
>JBKBNW010000025.1:0-17084 GCA_046295115.1 Demequina sp. | reverse complement strand
AGGACCTCCCGGAGAAGGTGAGGACCGCGGTCCTCACCTTCTCCGGGAGGTCCTCCCACGGCGTCTCCATCGAGAAGCCCAGATCTTGAGCGAGCGCGGTCAGCATGCGCCCGAAGTACTCCGAAGAGGTCGAGGTGTTCGACCACGGCGCCACCGCACCGTCGCGCAGGCTGAGCGCGGGATCGGGCACGATCAGCTCGGGGTCCACCTCCAGGCGCACACCGATGCCGGTGCACTCCGGGCACGCGCCGTAGGGTGCGTTGAACGAGAAGGTGCGGGGCTCGATCTCCTCGAGGGCGAGCACGTGATCGTTGGGGCACGCGCGCTTCTCGCTGTAGCGCCTCGCCTCCATGTCGTCATCCACGGGGTCAATCAGCACCAGGCCGTCCGCGATGCGCAAGGCCGTCTCCACCGAGTCGGCGAGGCGCTGTCGCACGCCGTCGCGCGCCACCAGGCGGTCCACGACCACCTCGATCGTGTGCTTGAGCTTCTTCTCCAGTTGAGGGACGTCCGTGAGCTGCACCGTCTCGCCGTCGACACGGGCGCGGGCGAAACCCTGCTGCTGGAGTTCCTCGAAGAGGTCGGCGTACTCGCCCTTACGCCCGCGCACGACCGGTGCGAGCACCTGGTAGCGCGTGCCCTCCGGCAACGCCAGCACGGAGTCCACGATCTGCTGGGGCGTCTGCGCCTGGATGCGCTCGCCGCACACCGGGCAATGTGGCGTACCGACGCGCGCGAACAGCAGGCGCAGGTAGTCATACACCTCGGTGATTGTGCCAACAGTGGAGCGCGGGTTGCGGTTAGTCGACTTCTGGTCGATCGACACCGCCGGGGACAGGCCCTCGATGAAGTCCACGTCGGGCTTGTCCATCTGGCCCAGGAACTGACGCGCGTACGCCGACAGCGACTCGACGTAGCGGCGCTGGCCCTCCGCGAAGATCGTGTCAAAGGCCAGGGACGACTTGCCCGACCCCGACAGCCCGCTGAACACGATCAGGGAGTCCCGGGGGAGATCGATGTCGACGCCCTTGAGGTTGTGCTCGCGCGCTCCGCGCACCATCAGTCGGTCATTCACACGGTCATGCTACGTGCAATTTCATTCGAACGCATGTTCGATATGGTCGTGTCGCGACGACGCGCCTGGCAGGATGAGGCGCATGGCCACTTGGACTATCGAATACGTGTACGACGAACGCTCTGAGGCGCGAGACCTGCACCGCCCGACCCATCGCGAATACCTCGCGGCGTTGGCGGATGAGGGGACGATGCTCGGCTACGGGCGATACGACGACGAAAGTGCGCCCGGCGCGCTGCTCGTGTGTGAGGCAGACAGCCGTGCGGACGTGGAGTCGATCGTCGCGGGCGACCCGTTCGTCGCCGCCGCGCTCGTGCCCGAGTACCGCATCCGCAGGTGGGCCGCGACGTTCGCCAAGAGCCTGTCCTCGCGCCTCGAGGCCTGACTCACCCCCCTGCGCGGGCTAGACATGTACCCGAGCCGGGGGTGAGTGAGTTCCGCGCCTGCGGATTCCAGATCGAACACCAGCGGCTCGACCCGATCCTCATCGCGCAGGACGAAGCCATTCACCCACTGACGTTGGCGCCCGAGACGACGTGGTGTCGGATCGAGGAGCACGCCGAGGCCGGAGGGCGATCATCGCATAGGACCGGTGACCTAGCCACGCTCCTCCGGCTTGAGGCTCTCCGCGTGCTCCTGCGCGTCGATCTCGTCCGCGAGCTTGCCCGCGTTGCGCGTCGCCACGACGCTTGCCACCGTGGAGATCGTCAGAATCACCACAATGACCGTCAGGGATAGGCCCGTCGAGATCTCCGGCACCAGAATCGGTTCGCCGCCGTTCACGAACGGCAGATTGTTCTCGTGGAGCGCGTGCAGCACGAGCTTGACACCGATGAACCCAAGGATCGCCGCCAGCCCGTAATGCAGGTAGACCAGGCGCTGCAACAGCCCCTCAACGAGGAAGTACAGCTGTCGCAACCCGAGCAGCGCGAACGCGTTGGCGGTGAAGACGATGAACGGGTCGCGGGTGAGGCCAAAGATCGCGGGTATCGAGTCGAGGGCGAACAGCACATCCGTGGAGCCGATCGCGACCATCACCAGCAGCATGGGCGTCACCATGCGCTTGCCGGCCTCGCGCACGACGATCTTGCCCTCGCGGTAGCCGTTCGTCACGGGGAAGAACCGCCGGACCAGCCGCACCATGCGGCCCTCCTGGTAGTCGGGGTGTCCCGCCTCGTCCTCGGTCTCGCGAGCAAGCCCCCACGCGGTGTAGATCAGGAACGCGCCGAACACGTAGAACAGCGCGGAGAACGCGTCGAGCGCCGCGGCGCCGGCCGCGATGAAGGCTGCGCGCAGGATCAACGCGATCGCGATGCCGACCAGGAGCACGCGCGAGCGGTACTTGGGCGGCACCGCGAACCGCGACATGATCACGAGGAACACGAACAGGTTGTCCACCGACAGCGACTTCTCGGTGACGTATCCCGCCAGGTACTCGACGGTCGGGAACTCCGGGTGCCACAGGTGCAGGGCGAACCCGAACGCCAGCGCGATGGCGATGTAGAAAATCGACCACGAGGCGGCTTCGCGGAAGCTCGGCTCGTGGGGCTTGCGGATGACGACCGCGAAGTCAAAAACGAAGAGCGCAATGATGAACGCGATGGTCGCGGTCCACACGAAGGGATCTGTCACCGGGCAATCCTAAGGCTCGATCGGCCAACGCGATGCCCTCTAGCCAGCATCGAGCATCTGCCGCAACTCCTTCTTCAATTCGGCGATCTCGTCTCGCAGGCGCGCCGCAATCTCGAACTTGAGCTCAGCCGCCGCCGTGCGCATCTGGCTCGACAGGTCCTCGATCAGCTGGGACAGCTCGTCGGCGGGCCGGCCTGCCATGGGCGACTTCGCTGCGCTCTTCGCGCCGCCCGAGGACCTGTGCGCGCGTTCGAGGGTCTCAGCCGTGTCGGCGTCCTCACGCGCGAGCATCTCCGTGATGTCGCCGATCCGCTTGCGCAGCGGCGTGGGGTCGATCCCGTGCTCGGTGTTGTAGGCGACTTGCTTCTCGCGCCTCCGGTCCGTCTCGTCAATCGCGGAGGCCATCGAGTCCGTGACTCTGTCGGCGTACATGTGTACCTCGCCCGACACGTTGCGGGCCGCGCGGCCGATGGTCTGGATGAGCGAGGTTCCGGACCGCAGGAACCCCTCCTTGTCTGCGTCGAGGATCGACACCAGGGACACCTCCGGCAGGTCCAGGCCCTCACGCAGCAGGTTGATGCCGACGAGCACGTCGAACCGCCCCATGCGCAGCTCCCGGAGCAGTTCGACCCGGCGCAGCGTGTCGACGTCGGAGTGAAGGTACTCGACGCGCACGTCCCGGTCGGCGAGGAACTCCGTGAGGTCCTCCGCCATCTTCTTGGTGAGGGTCGTGACGAGCACGCGCTCGTCCTTCTCGACACGCTGGCGGATCTGCTCGAGCAGGTCGTCGATCTGGCCCTCGGTGGGCTTGACGACGATCTTTGGGTCCACCAGTCCGGTGGGACGGATGATCTGTTCCACCGCGCCGTCGGCGCGCTGCAGCTCGTATTGACCCGGCGTGGCGGACAGGTACACCGTCTGACCCACCCGTTCCTGGAACTCTCCCCACTTGAGAGGACGATTGTCGAGGGCGGAGGGCAACCTGAACCCGTGCTCGACGAGGGTGCGCTTGCGCGACGCATCGCCTTCGTACATGGCGCCGATCTGAGGCACAGTGACGTGAGACTCGTCGATCACGAGCAGGAAGTCATCCGGGAAGTAGTCGAGCAGCGTGTGCGGGGGCGTGCCGATGGCGCGCTGCTCGATGTGCCGCGAGTAGTTCTCGATGCCGGAGCAGGTACCGACCGAGCGCATCATCTCCAGGTCGAAGGTGGTGCGCATCTTGAGGCGCTGCGCCTCGAGCAGCTTGTTCTGGCGCTCGAGCTCCTCCAGTCGCTCCCCCAGTTCGATCTCGATGGTCGAGATCGCCTTGTTCATGCGGTTCTCGCTCGCGACGTAGTGGGACGCAGGGAAGATGTGAACCTGCTCCTTGCGCTCCACCACCTCTCCCGTGAGCGGGTGCAGCGTGTACACGGCCTCGATCTCGTCGCCGAACAGCTCGATGCGGATCGCCAGCTCCTCGTACACGGGGATGATCTCCACCGTGTCGCCGCGCACCCGGAAGGTGCCTCGCGAGAAGGCCAGGTCGTTGCGGGAGTACTGCATCTGCACGAACTCGCGCAGGAGCGTGTCGCGATCCACGGTGTCGCCCACCGACAGGAACACCATGCCCTGGATGTACTCCTCGGGGGTGCCCAGACCGTAGATGCACGACACGGAGGACACCACCACGACGTCGCGCCGGGTGAGCAGCGAGTTGGTCGCCGAGTACCGCAGCCGCTCCACCTCCTCGTTAATCGACGAGTCCTTCTCGATGAACGTGTCCGTCTGTGGCACGTAAGCCTCAGGCTGGTAGTAGTCGTAGTAACTGACGAAATACTCGACCGCGTTGCGGGGCAGCAGCTCGCGGAACTCCGTCGCGAGCTGCGCGGCCAGGGTCTTGTTGTGTGCCATGACGAGGGTGGGGCGTTGCAGCCGCTCAATGAGCCACGCCGTGGTCGCCGACTTGCCGGTTCCGGTAGCGCCGAGCAGCACCACATCCTGCTCCCCCGCCTTGATGCGCCGCGCGAGGTCATCGATCGCCTTGGGTTGGTCGCCGGAGGGACGATAGTCGGATTCGACGAGGAAGGGCGCCCGGGAGCGCCGCAGGTCTGCGGTCATGATCACTACGGTACGCGCCGGCTGTGACGCGCCCGCCTCAGGAGGCCGCGGGGACGCTCAGCGACCAGAACTCGTCGACCTGCTCGCGAAGGTCTTGCGCCGTGCCATTGCCGTCCAGCACCGCATCGGCCACCGCCGCGCGCTCAGCGTCACTGGCCTGCGACGCGATCCTCGCCCGCGCATCGGCCTCGCTCATGCCGCGCGAGGCCATGAGCCGCTGAACCCTGCGGTCCACATCGGCGGCAATCGTCACCACCAGGTCGAAGTCTGCCGAACCTTGATTGCTTTCCACGAGCAGTGGGATGTCGTGGACGACCACCTGGGCGCCGAGCTCGCGGGCACGCCTGTCGGCCGCCCGCGACATGGCGAACACGTACGGGTGGACGATCGAGTCGAGCTGCGCCCTCGCCGACGGGTCGTGGAAGACGATGGCCGCGACGGCGGCGCGGTCAAGCTCACCGTCGTGTACGGCCCGATCCCCGAAGGCGCCCACGATCTCGACTAGGGCGGCGGAGCCTGGGGCCACCGCGCGCCTGGCCAGGTCGTCGTGGTCGACCACGGTCGCCCCGAGCTCTCCGAACCGGGCGGAGGCGGTCGACTTGCCGGCGCCGATGCCCCCTGTGAGGCCGATGCGGATCATGCCGCGAGTGTCCCACTCACGCGGTGATCACGCCAAACCGGGAGCACCCCGGACATGCGACAGGGCCGCGACCCGAAGAACGGATCGCGGCCCTGTCGATGGAACGGGAGTTAGTTGCCCGTGAGCTTCTCGCGCAGTGCGGCGAGGCGCTCGTCCGAGGCGAGGGTACCCGCGTCGGTCGGCTCGTCGTGCGACGTGTACGAAGGTCCAGCCTCGCCCTTCGGACCGCGCTTGCGAGGAGCGGACGGCGCGTCCGAGGTCTCCGCCTCGGATGCCTGCTCCTCCTGCTTGGTGACGAACTTCTTGTGGGCTTCCCAGCGCTCGTGCGCCTTCGCGTACTCCGCCTCCCAGGCCTCGCGCTGCTCGTCGAAGCCGTCGCGCCATTCCTGGGTCTCGGGGTCGAAGCCCTCGGGGTACTTGTAGTTGCCCTTGTCGTCGTACTCGGCCGTCATGCCGTACAGCGCGGGGTCGAAGTCCTCGCCGTTCGGGTCGACGCCCTCGTTCGCCTGCTTGATCGACAGGGAGATGCGGCGGCGCTCGAGGTCGATGTCGATGATCTTGACGAAGACATCCTCGTCTGCCTGCACGACCTGCTCAGGCAGGTCGACGTGACGCACCGCGAGCTCGGAGATGTGAACAAGGCCCTCGATGCCCTCGAAGACGCGCACGAACGCGCCGAAGGGGACGAGCTTGGTGACCTTGCCCGGCACGATCTGACCGATCGCGTGGGTGCGGGCGTAGACCTCCCACGGGTCCTCCTGCGTCGCCTTGAGCGACAGCGAGACGCGCTCGCGGTCCATGTCGATGTCGAGCACCTCGACCTCGACCTCCTGGCCCACGGACACGACCTCGTTCGGGTGGTCGATGTGCTTCCACGACAGCTCGGAGACGTGCACGAGGCCGTCAACGCCGCCGAGGTCCACGAATGCACCGAAGTTGACGATCGACGAGACGGTGCCCTTGCGGACCTGGCCGGGCTGCAGCGCGGTCAGGAAGCTCGAGCGCACCTCGGACTGGGTCTGCTCGAGGAAGGCACGGCGCGACAGGACCACGTTGTTGCGGTTCTTGTCGAGCTCGATGATCTTCGCCTCGATCTGCTGACCGATGTACGGGGCGAGGTCGCGGACACGGCGCATTTCCACCAGCGACGCGGGCAGGAAGCCGCGCAGGCCGATGTCCACGATCAGACCGCCCTTCACCACCTCGATGACCGAGCCGGTGACGATGCCGTCTTCTTCCTTCAGCTTCTCAATCGAGCCCCAGGCACGCTCGTACTGAGCGCGCTTCTTGGACAGGATGAGGCGGCCTTCCTTGTCCTCCTTCTGGAGGACGAGCGCCTCGACGGTGTCGCCGACGGCGACTACGTCGTCGGGGTTCGCGTCGTGGCGGATGGACAGCTCGCGGACGGGGATGACGCCTTCGGTCTTGTAACCGATGTCGAGGAGGACCTCGTCACGATCAACCTTGACGATGGTGCCCTCGACGAGGTCTCCGTCGTCGAAGTTCTTGATGGTCGCGTCGATGGCGGCGAGGAAGTCTTCGCTCGAGCCGATGTCGTTGAACGCGATGGCGGTGGACTCGGGGGTGGATACGGACATGTAGGGGATAGCTCCGTTGGACGGTGGATGAGTGGAATATGCGTCAATCGATCGCCGTGCGCTGTAGGCGCACGAGACCAACGATCATCCTACCCTGCGGCACCCTGCTAGCACAAAGGCCACACGCCGAGTTGTCACCGCGAACGCGGTCCACGCGGCAGCGCCGTTAGTCGAGCTCGTCCCGGATGCTCTGAATGATGTCCGTCGTTGACACCTCAGCGGTGCGCGGGAGGTAGACCACCTCGCACAGTTCCCGGTAATGGTCGAACTTGCCGGCCCAGTCGTCCCCCATCACCAGCACGTCCGCACGGTGCTCACGGATGTACTCGCCCTTGAGCTCGAGGGACTCCTCGACGAACACCTCGTGCACGCATGCCAGCGACGCGACGATGGCCATCCGGTGCTCCTCGCGGTACACGGGGTAGCGGCCCTTCTTGGAGAAGTTCAGCGCGTCGGACGACACCCCCACCGTCAGGTGGTCGCCGAGTTCAGCGGCCCGCAGTAGGACGTTGACGTGACCGATGTGGAACAGATCGAAGGTTCCAAACGTGAGCACGCGAGTCATGGCACCAGGGTAGCCGCTGGAGTTCACCGGGTGTTCACCACCACGTGACGTGCTAGAGGCTCCAGGCGGTGCGTAGCAGTTCCTCGGGCACGTACTTGGTCTTGCCCGACATCGCGGAGAACGGGCTCATCTCGATGTTCTCCCCCCGCAACGCAGTGAAGGTCCCGAAGTCGCGGGTGGCGACCGCGTCGATGGCGGCAACCCCGAACCGGGTGGCAAGCAACCGGTCGGCCGCGGTCGGCACGCCGCCGCGCTGAACGTACCCGAGCACCGTGAGTCGCGACGGGAACCCGGTCACGCGCTCGATCGCGCGGGTCACCTGCGCGCCCACCTGCCCCGCGATCGGGTTGCCCTTCTCGTCGAGGGTGTCCGAGGCGTTCCAGTCGCTGCCCTCGGCGGGCACAGCGCCCTCCGCGACGGCGACGATGGAGAAGTCCTTGTAACGGTGACGGTGGCGAATCTTCTTGCCGATGGTCTCGATGTCGAACGGCGACTCCGGGGCCAGGATGATGTCGGCTCCGCCCGCGATACCGGCGGTGACCGCGATCCATCCGCAATGCCGGCCCATGAGCTCGACGACCATCACGCGGTTGTGGGACTCCGCCGTGGAGTGGAGGCGGTCGATCGCCTCCGTGGCGATAGAGACCGCCGTGTCGAAACCGATCGACGCGTCTGTCCCGACCACGTCGTTGTCGATGGTCTTGGGGATGCCGACCACCGGCACACCCGACAAGTGGACCTTCGAGGCCGCCTTGAGGGTGCCGTCGCCGCCGATGCAGATCAGCGCGTCGAGCTTCTCGTCCTCCACCGTCTGGTGTACGGCCTCGATCCCGCCTTCGACCTTGTGCGGGTGGCAGCGCGCGGTGCCCAGCATCGTGCCACCGTGCACGAGGATTCCGCTCACGTCGTCACGGGTCAAGGGGATCGCGTCGCCGTTGATCACCCCTTCCCAGCCGTTGCGGAAGCCCACGATAGACATTCCGTGCTCGGCCGTGCCGCGCTTAACGACGGCTCGGATCGCGGCGTTGAGGCCGGGGCAGTCCCCGCCTCCTGTCAGAATTCCTACGCGCATGTTCTCCAGCCTTGGTTTTCTTTTAAGCCTAGTGTCCGGCCGCGCGCCAATCTGACCCCCGACCGACGTTCACGTCGAGAGGTACGGAGAGGTCGCCGGCGGCGTGCATCTGCTCGATCAAGATCGCCTCGACCGCATCCTGCTCTCCTGCTGCGACCTCGACTACCAGTTCATCGTGCACCTGCAAGAGCTGGCGGGACGCAAGACCTTGGTCCCTCAGTTGGGCGTCGACACCGAGCATGGCCTTCTTGATGAGATCGGCCGCGCTGCCCTGAATGGGCGCATTGAGCGCAACCCGCTCCGCGATGTCGCGGCGCTGCCGGTTGGTGGATGTCAGGTCCGGGATGTAGCGGCGCCGGCCCAGGATGGTCTCGGTGTAGCCGACCTCGCGCGCCTGGTCCACCACCGTGCGCAGGTAGTCCCGTACTCCCCCGAACCGGGCAAAGTAATCGTCCATCATCGCCTGCGCCTCACCGACCGGGACGGACAGCTGACGGGCGAGACCGAACGAGGACAGCCCATACGCCAGCCCGTAACTCATCGCCTTGACCTTGGAGCGCATCTCGGGACTCACGTCCCCCGGCTCGACCCCGAACACCCGGGCGCCCACGAATCGGTGCAGGTCCTCCCCCGCCTGGAACGCCTCGATCAGGCCCGCATCGCCACTGAGGTGGGCCATGATCCGCATCTCGATCTGGCTGTAGTCGGCGGTGAGCAGCGTCTCGTATCCCTTGCCCACCACGAACGCCTCGCGGATGCGGTGGCCCTCCTCCGTGCGGATCGGGATGTTCTGCAGGTTGGGGTCCTTCGAGCTCAGGCGGCCAGTGGACGCCACCACCTGGGAGAACGTCGTATGGATCCGTCCGTCGTCGCGAACCGCCTGCGAAAGCGTCTCGATGATCTGCCCCAGCTTGGCGGCGTCGCGGTGCGCGAGCAGCGCCTCGAGGAACGGGTGGGGGTTCTTCGCCTGCAGGTCGGCAAGGGACGATGCGTCCGTCGAGTAGCCGGTCTTGATCTTCTTGGTCTTCGGCATGCCCAGGCGCTCGAACAGCACTTCTTGCAGTTGCTTGGGAGACCCTAGGTTGACCTCACCGCCGATCGCCGCGTAGGCCTGCGAGGCAGCGAGTTCCGCGCGGGCCCGCGCGCCGTCAGCGCGCTCGGCCAACCGCTCGCCGTCGACGGCGATCCCGGCGTGCTCCATGCGGGCGAGCACCCCAATAAGCGGAATCTCCACTTCCCTATACAAGGAGGTCATCCCGCGTCGTTCGATCTCGGCGTCGAGCTCCGCCGCCAGTCTGGCCACGTGTGCCGCCGTGGTCCCGGCGGCGTGAGCGGCCGAGGAATCGAGGCCGAGGTCGAGTTGATCAGCCGCGGCCCCGTCGGTCGCGGTCACCCCCAGGTAGCGCTGCAGCACCGACGCGAGGTCGAAGCCGCGCTGGTCCGCGTTGACGAGAAACGCCCCGACCTGCGTGTCCCCCTCGACGCCCGCGAGATCGATGCCCCGCGACACCAATGCATGCCACGCATCCTTGGCACTGTGCAGGCTCTTGCGCACGGCATCGTCCTCAAGCCATCCTCGCAGCGTCGCCTCGTCGGCCGGGCTCAGCGCGGTCAGATCGATCCCCCACGCCTCCCCGCCCGCGCTCACTCCGATTGCCCACGCATCCGCATCGGCCCCCGTACGCCCCTCGACGTGAACCGCGACGGAACCCGTGAGAGCCGCCACCGCCGCGACCGCACCGTCCGTGATCACCTCGATCTCGGCGGGCGCCTCGGGGCCGTCGACCGAGGTGACGGAATCGGAGTCGGAGACCACGAGAGGCAGCAGCCGGTCCCGCAGCGTGCGGAACTGGAGAGCGTCGCAGACCTGGTGGACGGCCGCAGCATCGGCGCCGTGGTACTCCAGCTCCTCAATGGTCAGGGAGACCTCGAGATCGGTAAGCAGGTGGTTCAACTCACGGTTGAGCCTCACCTGGTCGAGGTGTTCTCGCAGGCTCTGCCCGGCCTTGCCCGGGACGTCCTCCGCGCTGTCGAGGATTTCCTCGAGGCCGCCATACACGCCGATCCACTTGGCCGCGGTCTTGGGCCCGACTCCGGGCACACCCGGCAGGTTGTCGCTCGTCTCCCCGACCAACGCCGCGAGATCCGGGTACTGGTCCGACCGCACGCCGTACTTCTCCACGACGGCGTCGGGGGTGAACCGCACCAGGTCGGACACGCCTTTGCGCGGATACAGCAGCGTCACGTCCTCGGTGACGAGTTGAATCGTGTCGCGGTCGCCGGACACGACGAGCACCCGCATGCCCGCCTCCCGGCCCAGCCGCGCGTACGTGGCCAGGAGGTCGTCCGCCTCGTAGTTGTCCTTGTCGACCGCCGCCACACCGAGGGCGGCGAGCACCTCGCGGATCAGCGGCACCTGCGGCTCAAACTCTGGCGGCGTCGCGTCGCGCGTGCCCTTGTACGACGGGAGCCGTTCCGTACGGAAGGTCCCCCCGGGAAGGTCAAACGCCACCGCCACGTGCGTGGGGGCGTTGTCCTTCATGAGGGTCGCGAGCATCGACGTGAAGCCGTACACCGCGTTGGTGGGGACCCCCGTGGACGTCGCGAAACTCTCGACCGGAAGGGCAAAGAAGGCGCGGAACGCCATCGACAATCCGTCGATCAGCAGTAGTGTCGGTCGGCTCTTCTCGCTCACTGTGCCAACCTATCCTCTATGACTGACAACGACGACGTGTCATTCGAGGCCGTGCTGGACGGCACCCTCATGGAGCGCATGGGCATCTCCGTGGGCTCGGTCACCGCTGACCGAGCGGAGGGTTCGATGCCCGTCGCCGGTAACACCCAGCCGTATGGACTGCTCCACGGCGGCGCATCGGCCGTGCTAGCCGAAACCCTGGGCTCCTTTGCGGCGATGGCGCACGCCTCGCCAGAGGGAGTCGCCGTGGGCATCGAACTTTCCATCAGCCATCACCGCTCCGCCCGTGAGGGCGAGGTGCATGGCGTTGCGACCGCCCTGCACCGTGGCCGCACCATCGCCACCTATGAGATCGCAATCACAGACCAATCGGGCAGACCTGTCGCAACGGCGCGGCTTACGTGCGCGATTCGTCAACATGCCGCCACATAGCCGAAACATCCATGGCGTATGTTGATGGAATCCTGACGAGGAGGGGATCCTTGACGAAGAGAATCGACCGACGCGCGGTGTTGCGCGCTGTGATCGTGTTCGTCCTAGCAGTTGCCGCATTCACCGCACTCTCAACGCTCGGCTCGACAGCCGCCGCTGGAGCCACGGACGTCGCCACTTCCGTGGTCACGGCCGATGCGGGGGGCGCCGACGCGGCGACGGACGAGGCCCCGCCCAATGACGAGGGCGTCGGGGATGAGGGAGTCGGCGACGAGGTCCTCGAGAGAGAGGCCACGGACTACGGCACCAATCGCATCGCGCAGAACATCTTCAACGGATTGGTCTTTGGGCTCCTGCTCGCGTTGGCCTCGGTGGGCCTGTCGCTCATCTACGGCACCACCGGGCTGAGTAACTTCGCCCACGGCGAGCAGGTGTCACTCGGAGCGGTGCTGGCGTACTTCTTCGCGACGCAGCAGCCGGTGTCCGTCCCCCTGATCCCCGTCCAGTTCACGATCGGCTGGCCATTGTGGCTCGCGGCGATCGCGGCCATCGCGGTCGCGGGCCTGACCGGTTACCTGCAAGACCGCTTCATGTGGTCCAAGCTGCGCAAGCGCGGCGTCAAGGTCGTCCAGCAGATGATCGTGTCGATTGGCTTCTCGCTCGCGCTGCTGAACTTCCTCCAGTGGTGGATTGGCCCCAACCGTCTGCGGGTCAGCACCGCCATTGAGCAGCGCAACCAGATTGGCCCGATCCGCGTGGGAGACATCACCTCGATGTCGATCGCAATCTCCATCGCCGTGTTGATCGGCGTGGGCTACTTCCTGCTCGGCACCCGGCTCGGACGTGCCACCCGCGCGGTCTCGGACAACCCGGCGCTCGCGGCGGCCTCTGGCATCAAGGTGGACGGGATCATCCGGCTCGTGTGGGTGATGGCCACTAGCCTCGCCGCGCTCGGCGGCATCCTGATGGCCCTGTACGACTCCGGGACCAAGTTCGACGTCGGCGCCAAACTGTTGCTGCTCATGTTCGCGGCCGTGACTCTCGGCGGGCTGGGCCAACCATTCGGCGCCCTGGTCGGTTCGCTCGTGATCGGCGTCGTCGTCGAGACCTCCACGCTGTGGCTGGGCCCCGACCTCAAGTACGCGACGGCCCTTGCCATCCTCATCCTGGTGCTACTGGTGAGACCTCAAGGAATACTTGGACGAGCGGAAAGGGTGGGTTAGCGCATGGACATCGTGTACAGCCTCCTGCGCGAGGCAATTGCTCCCACGACGGCGGCCTTCGCTCTCGCCGCCATCGGCCTCAACTTCCACTTCGGAATGACCGGCCTGCTCAACTTTGGCCAGGCAGGCTTCATGCTGCTCGGCATGTACGGCTATGCGATCACCGTGCGCGAGGGCGGGCCGATGTGGCTCGGGATCTTGGTCGCGCTTGCCTTGGCGGTGGTTTTCGCCGTCGTGCTCGGCTGGCCCACTCTCAAGCTGCGAGGGGACTACCTGGCAATCGTGACGATCGCCGCGGCAGAGATGATCAGATACGTCGGTCGATCTCAAAACCTCAACTCGCTCACGGGAGCGTCCACAGGCATCCGCGGCAACGAGTTCAAAGAATCGTTCGAGATGCTCTCGCCTTTCCCCGACAGGATGGTCGCGCTCGGGCCAATCGCCCTTCACGGCACCCGCTCCACAAGCTGGTGGCTGGCGCTGGTGGGTTGGGCGCTCGTCGGCCTGATGGTGCTGCTGTTCTGGCGCCTGTCACGCTCCCCGTGGGGACGCGTTCTCAAGGGCATCCGCGAAGACGAGGACGCCGTTCGTTCGCTCGGCAAGTCTGTCTACTCCTACAAGATGCAGTCGCTCGTGATCGGCGGCGCGATCGGAGCCTTGGCAGGCATCGTCTGGGCCCTGGGAGCCTCGGTTCAACCGGACTCCATGGGCAGGCCGACGACGTTCTGGATATGGACGCTGCTGTTGCTCGGCGGTGCCGCCACCGTGTTCGGCCCGGTGCTCGGCTCCATCCTGTTCTGGTGCTCGCTCGTGTTGGTGAAGGCCTTGGCGTCCGCGCTGATCCCCTCCACCATCCTGAACACCCAGCAGTTGGAGCCGTTCTCGCTCACCTTGGTGGGCGTGACGCTGATGTGCCTGGTGATATTCAGGCCACAAGGAGTGCTGGGCGACAAGAAGGAGCTGGCTTTCAATGACTGACAACGTCTTTGCCCAGGTCCCGCGCGAGCCGGGGGCACCCAAGCCCGACCCCATCGTGACGGCGGACAAGGTCCACCGGCACTTTGGCGGACTCACCGCGGTCGACGTCGACCACTTCGAAGTGCAACGCGGTGCGATTACCGCGCTCATCGGTCCCAACGGAGCCGGCAAGTCGACCTTCTTCAACCTGCTCACTGGCTTCGACAAGCCCCAGCGGGGCGAGTGGCTGTTCAACGGCCACTCCCTTAAAGGGGTCTCGCCCGCCAAGGTCGCCCGTGCCGGCAAGGTGCGCACGTTCCAGCTCACCAAGGCGTTGAGCCGCATGACGGTGATCGAGAACATGCGCCTGGGCGCAGCAGATCAGCGCGGAGAGAACTTCTTTGTCGCCTTCTTCCCGGCACTGTGGAAGAACCGCGAGGAGGAGATCACCGCGAAGGCCCACGTGCTGCTCAAGCGCTTCAAGCTCTACGACATGAAGGACGAGTTCGCGGGCTCACTGTCTGGCGGTCAGCGCAAGCTGCTCGAGATGGCACGGGCGCTCATGTCCGACCCAGAGATGGTCATGCTCGACGAGCCGATGGCGGGTGTGAACCCGGCCCTCACCGAGTCGCTGCTCGACCACATCGTGAAGCTCAAGAACGAGGGCGTCACCGTGCTGTTCGTCGAACACGACATGCACATGGTGCGGCGCATCTCCGACTGGGTGGTGGTCATGGCCCAGGGGCGCATCATCGCGGAGGGGCCGCCCGACAGCGTCATGCAGAACGAACAGGTGCAGGAGGCCTACTTGGGTGCTCACATGGATCAGGATCTGTCCGAGCTCCCCAGCCTCGAAGAGATCACCAAGGAGAGGTCCGAATGACCGAGACGGAACCCCTGCTCATCGCCGAGGACATCGTCGCCGGTTATGTCCCCGGCGTCGACATCCTCAACGGCTGCTCGATGAGGGTCGACGAGGGCGAGTTGATCGGCATCATCGGCCCCAACGGTGCGGGCAAGTCGACATTCCTCAAGGCCCTGTTCGGACTCGTGAACATTACGTCCGGGACCGCCACGCTCGCGGGTGAGGACATCTCCAACAAGCGCGCCGACCAGCTTGTGCGGATGGGCGTGGGATTCGTCCCGCAGTCGAATAACGTCTTCCCCTCGTTGACGATCCGCGAGAACTTGGAGATGGGCGCCTTCCAGAACCACAAGAGCTTCAAGTCCCAATACGCCCGCGTCATGGACCTGTTCCCTGATCTGGCCTCTCGCGACAACCAACGGGCGGGTTCCCTGTCCGGAGGTGAGCGCCAGATGGTCGCGATGGCGCGAGCGCTGATGATGGACCCCAAGGTGCTGCTGCTGGACGAGCCCTCGGCCGGGCTGTCCCCGGTGCGCCAGGACGAGACCTTCGTGCGCACGCGCGAGATCAACAAGTCGGGCGTGACGATCATCATGGTGGAGCAGAACGCCAGGCGCTGCCTGCAGATCTGCGACCGTGGCTACGTCCTCGACCAGGGCACGTCGGCGTATACGGCCACAGGCCAGGAACTCCTCAAGGACCCCAAGGTCATCGAGCTGTACCTCGGCACCCTGGGCGCATAACCGACCGCTCCCCCGTCAGGCTCGTCGAGGACCCCGTCAGCGCAACGCTGGCGGGGTCTTCTGCTTGCCCCAGGCGGCCGATGCGCGGGATTGGCCCGGGCGCCCACGACGGCCCAGGCCTCGGCGGCTCTTGTGTCGCCGCGCCCTCCCCACGTATGACGACGCTCTACGTACGTGACGAAGGGCGTACTCCGCCGCCCCTGACGCACCACCTGCCACGCGTACGTGGCGACGGGCGTACCCCCAGCCCGCGCATCGGCCCCGGGCGCGCAAAGAGGGCCCCCGGCCGAAGCCGGGGGCCCTCTCGACTATGTGCGTTCCGGTGAGACTAGACCTCGCCGAACACTGCGTCGACCCACGTCTGCACGTTGTCGTCGCCGTACTCGTACACACCCACGTAGGCGCTGCTCGGGTCGTTCTGAGAGTTGAACGGACCCACGCCGGACACCGACTGGTAGATGATGTCCTCGCCGGCCTCGATGAGCTCCGAGCAGGCCACCCAGCCGGTGCACTCGGTGCCACCGTCCGCGCCGGAGACTGCGTGCAGGTTGTCCGCAACGGTCTGGCCGTCCCCGGCACCACCCTTGAGCGCCGCGAGGGCGACCAGCATGGTGGCGTCGTACGACTCGGCGCCATAGGCGTAGGAGTCGAGCGGGCTGCCGTTGACCTCGTCAAGCAGTGCCTTGAACTCGTCCGCGGCGTTGGCGCCGGGGATCGTGCCCTGGGCACCGGTCATCGTGCCGGGGTCGAAGTCGGCCGAGTAGTCAGCGGTGTTGCCGTCCGTGAGGTACAGCTGGTCCGCCGGGTAACCCGCACCCACGAGCGCCGGGATGATCGCCTTGGTCTGGTCGAAGGCGATCACGAGGATGCCGTCGGGGTCAGTCGCGAGCACGTCCTGAACGATCGACTCGAAGTTCGAGGCGTCGGTCTGGAACTCGTCTCCGGAGACTCCGTAGGTGATCGTGCCGCCGCCACCTTCGACAACTCCCTGCACCACGTCGCGCAGCGAGGTGGCGTAGTCGTCGGCGAACAACAGAATGCCGAGGTTCTCGATACCGTCGTTCATGATCAGGTTGCCGAGCGCGTCGCCCTGGACCGTGTCCGGCGGAGCGGTGCGGAAGAACAGCGGCGAGTAGTCGGTGAGCGCGGTCGAGGTGTTCGCGGGCGAGATCTGCACGATCCCGGCCGCGGTGACGTCGTCGACCACGTTCAGCGTCACGGCAGACGACGCGGCGCCAACGATGGCCGCCACGTTCGCCGAAATAAGCTCGGTGACCGACTGCGCGGCGATTTGCGAGTTGTCGGTGTCGGAAGAGTCGGTGTGAGTGATTTCCACGTCCGATCCCCAGACGCCCCCGGCGTCGTTGATCTCCTTCACAGCCAGGTCGACTCCTGCCACCTCGGGCGGGCCGAGAAAGGCAAGGCTTCCCGTCAGGGGTAGCAACGAGCCGATCTTCAGCGCGTCTCCCGATGCGCCGGTGCCGCCG
>JBKBNW010000024.1:0-17425 GCA_046295115.1 Demequina sp. | reverse complement strand
TGGACTCTCCGTACCGCGACCTGGTGGGGCCGGTCATGGATCATGTGCGATCCAGTCACCGTCGTAGCCCCCGTGACGTCGTGGTGGGCTATGTCCCGGAGTACATCGTGGGACGCTGGTGGGAGACCTTTTTGCATAACCGCGCCACGCGCCGGCTGCGCGCCCAGCTTCTCGAACTCGAGGGAGTTGTCGTGTCCGCGGTGCCGTGGCACCTCGCCTCTGCACGCGACCGCCGTGCCGAGGAAGAGGCACCGCCGACCCCCCATGAGGAGCTTCCATGACCGACCTGATCGACCTTGAGGTGGGCGCGCCCGCCCACGGCGGGCACTGCGTCGCCCGCCACGACGGCCGCGTCATCTTCGTGCGTCACGCCTTGCCAGGCGAGAACGTGAGAGCCCGGTTGACGGAGTCCGCCACGGATGCGCGGTTCTGGAGGGCCGATGCGGTCGAGATAGTCGATGCCTCGCCCGACCGCGTTGACTCGGCATGGCCGGAGGCCGGTCCCGGCGGCGTCGGCGGCGGCGAGCTGGCTCACGTCTCGCTTCAGGGGCAGCGTGCGTGGAAGTTGAGCGTGCTGCGGGAGGCCTTTGAACGGTTCGCGAGGCAGGAGTACGCCGGGGACATCATCTCGGTGCCCACGGCGCTGGGGAGGGACGAAGACGAGCATCCCGGGCTGCGCTACCGGACCCGCATCAGCGCCGTCGCGGACGCTCAAGGGCGCGCGTCCATGCACCTGCACCGCTCGCGCGAGACTCGCGCGCTCGAGGCCATGCCGCTGGCAACGGCGACGCTCGAAAGCACTCTGGTCGAGGGACGCTTCCCGGCCGGCGCGCGCATCGCGATGGCCGAATCGTCCACCGGTGAGTTGCGCGTGCTCGCCGATGGGATCCCGTGGCGGGCGGGGCGTCTCGACAAGCGCCCCAACGCGCCGCGGGCGGTGCACGAGACCGTGAGCGTGGGGGAGCGCACGTGGGACTTCAGGGTTGACGCCGCCGGGTTTTGGCAGGTCCACCGCGACGCTCCGGCCTTGCTTGTCTCAGAGGTGCTTACGCGAGTGGGAGATGCCGAGCGGGTCGCGGACCTGTATTCGGGAGCCGGACTGCTGTCGGTACCGCTCGCCGATGGCGGGCGCGAGGTCGTGGCGATCGAGTCGGATGCGGACGGCGCGCGGTCGGCGCGACGCAACGCCCACGCGGCGCCGTCACTACGCGTGGTCCACGGGGACGTGCGCCTGAGCCTCCAGGAAGGCCTAGGTGACCTCGACGCGGTGGTCCTCGACCCGCCGCGCAGCGGTGCGGGCGCGGCCACGATCGCGGCCCTCGCTCAGACGGGGGTCGCCCGGGTGGTGTACGTCGCGTGCGACCCCGTGGCGCTCGCGCGTGACGTGTCGCTGCTGCGCGATGAAGGCTATGACCTGCGGGACGCGCAGGCCATCGACCTGTTCCCGATGACCCACCACGTGGAGACCGTCGCGACTTTTCTGCGCCGCTGACGACCGCATCGGCCGTGTGCGTGTGGCCGATAGGATGGACGGCAGACTGCTACGGAGGAGAATGAATGAGTGAGAACACGCTGGGAGCGAAGGCCACGCTAGACGTGGACGGCACGGGATACGAGATCTACCGCCTCGACGCGGTACCCGGACTGGAGAAGCTCCCGTACTCGCTCAAGGTTCTCGCCGAGGCGCTGCTGCGCACTGAGGACGGCCTCAACATCACGGCCGACCACGTCCACGCACTCGCGACGTGGGACCCGAGCGCCGCGCCCAGCACCGAGATTCAGTTCACCCCCGCGCGCGTGGTGATGCAGGACTTCACCGGTGTTCCTTGTGTGGTGGACCTCGCCACCATGCGCGAGGCAGTGGTCGAACTCGGCGGTGACCCGTCAATCATCAACCCGCTCGCCCCTGCCGAGATGGTGATTGACCACTCGGTGGTCATCGACGTGTTCGGGCGCCACGACGCGCTCAAGCGCAACACTGATCTCGAGTACGAGCGCAACCGCGAGCGCTACCAGTTCCTGCGTTGGGGCCAGACGGCCTTCGACAACTTCAAGGTTGTTCCTCCTGGTACGGGCATCGTCCACCAGGTGAACCTCGAATACCTCGCCCGCGGCGTCATGACGCGTGAGGCTGACGGCGTCACCCAGGCGTACCCCGACTCGTGCGTCGGCACCGACTCGCACACCACCATGATCAACGGCCTGGGCGTGCTCGGCTGGGGCGTGGGCGGCATCGAGGCCGAGGCCGCGATGCTCGGCCAGCCCGTATCGATGCTCATCCCCAAGGTCGTGGGCTTCAAGCTCACCGGCGAGATCCCGGCGGGCGCGACCGCGACCGACGTGGTGCTCACCATCACCGAGATGCTCCGCAAGCACGGCGTCGTCGGCAAGTTCGTCGAGTTCTACGGCGACGGCGTGGGCGCGGTGCCGCTCGCGAACCGCGCCACGATCGGCAACATGTCGCCTGAGTTCGGTTCGACCGCCGCGATCTTCCCCATCGACGGCGTGACGATCGACTACCTGCGGCTCACCGGCCGCTCCGACGAGCAGGTCGCGCTGGTGGAGGCGTACTGCAAGGAGCAGGGCATGTGGCACGACCCGCAGGCCGAGGGCTACGTCGAGCCGGTGTTCTCCGAGTACCTCGAGCTGGACCTGTCGTCGGTGGTGCCGTCGATCGCCGGTCCCAAGCGCCCGCAGGACCGCATCGCGCTGACCGACGCCAAGACCTCGTTTGGGCGCTCGATCCTCGACTACGTCAACCACGAGCCGCAGGAGACTCAGGGTCTCGACGAGTCCATCGAAGAGACGTTCCCCGCCTCGGACCCCATCGCCGCCGAGGCTCACGCGGACGACGCCCCCGCACCGCGCGAGTCCACCTCCGAATCGTCCCGCCCGCGCCCGCACAAGCGCGTGCCCGTGACGATGGCGGATGGCACGGAGACCGAGCTTGACCACGGCGCGGTTGTCATCGCGTCGATCACCTCGTGCACCAACACCTCCAACCCGTCGGTCATGCTCGCCGCCGCGCTGCTCGCTCGCAACGCTAACGCGCGCGGACTGACCGTGAAGCCGTGGGTCAAGACCTCGATGGCGCCCGGGTCGAAGGTCGTCACTGATTACTACGAGAAGGCCGGGCTCTGGCCTGACCTCGAGGCGCTGGGCTACCACCTGGTGGGCTACGGCTGCACCACCTGCATCGGCAACTCGGGCCCCCTCCCGGAAGAGGTGTCGCAGGCCGTCAACGACCACGACCTCTCCGTGGTGTCGGTGCTGTCCGGCAACCGCAACTTCGAGGGGCGCATCAACCCCGACGTGAAGATGAACTACCTCGCGTCCCCGCCGCTGGTGATCGCGTACGCGCTGGCCGGCACCATGGATCACGACTTCGACACGGACCCGCTCGGCACCGACTCGGACGGCAACGACGTGTACCTGAAGGACATCTGGCCCGCCGCGGCCGAGGTCGAGAGCATCGTGCAGTCGTCGATCGACGAGGACATGTTCACCGACGGCTACAACGACGTGTTCGCCGGCGACGAGCGCTGGACCGGCCTGCCCACCCCCGATGGCAAGACCTTCGAGTGGGCCGAGGACTCCACGTACGTGCGCAAGCCCCCGTACTTCGAGGGGATGAGCCGTGAGCCGGAGCGCGTCAAGGACATCGCTGGCGCTCGCGTGCTGGCGCTGCTTGGCGACTCGGTGACCACCGACCACATCTCGCCCGCGGGAGCGATCAAGCCCGATAGCCCGGCCGGTCGCTACCTCGCGGACCACGGCGTCGAGCGTCGCGACTTCAACTCTTACGGCTCGCGCCGCGGCAATCACGAGGTCATGATTCGCGGCACCTTCGCGAACATCCGCCTGCGCAACTTGCTGTTGGCCGACGAGAACGGCGGCGCCGGTGTCGAGGGCGGTTTCACCCGCAACCTCCTCACCGGGCAGCAGGACTCCATCTACGACGCCGCGCAGGCCTACGCGGCGCAAGACATCCCGCTGGTGGTGCTCGCCGGCAAGGAGTACGGCTCCGGATCCTCGCGTGACTGGGCCGCCAAGGGCACCAGCCTGCTGGGCGTGCGCGCGGTCATCACCGAGAGCTTCGAGCGCATTCACCGCTCGAACCTCATTGGCATGGGCGTGCTCCCGC
The DNA here is from genome assembly GCA_046295115.1 of Demequina sp. Taxonomy (GTDB): domain Bacteria; phylum Actinomycetota; class Actinomycetes; order Actinomycetales; family Demequinaceae; genus Demequina. The sequence continues at coordinate 13,281 of JBKBNW010000024.1, read as the reverse complement.
TGCAGTTCCCCGAGGGGCAGTCCGCTGCGTCGCTGGGACTCGACGGCACGGAGACCTTTGACATCGTTGGCGTGGCCGCGTTCAGCGACGGCGAGCACCCGCAGACGCTGCCGGTCAAGGCCACGAAGGCCGATGGCTCGGTTGTCGAGTTCGACGCCGCGGTGCGCATCGACACCCCGGGCGAGGCGGACTACTTCCGCAACGGTGGAATCCTCCAGTACGTGCTGAGGTCGCTCGTCGCGTGACGGGCGGTGCAGCGCCACTGGTCGCCCGCGCGGCACGTACAGTGGTGTGATCAAAGTTCCCGAAGGAGGGCCTGTGCTGGAGCGCATCGCGTCGCCGGCGGACCTGCGCGGGCTCACCCACGGGGAGCTCGACGCGCTCGCGCAAGAGATCCGCGACTACTTGGTGGCATCCGTGTCGCTCACTGGTGGGCACCTGGGTCCGAACCTGGGAGTGGTCGAGCTCACGCTCGGCCTGCACCGCGTGTTCAACTCTCCTCACGACACGTTGGTGTTCGACACCGGGCACCAGTCGTACGTACACAAGTTGCTCACGGGCCGCCGCGACTTCTCCGACCTGCGCAAGCGGGGCGGCCTCGCTGGCTACCCGTCGCGCGCTGAATCCGAGCACGATGTGGTCGAGAACTCGCACGCCTCGACCGCGCTGTCGTGGGCGGCTGGCATCGCGCGCGGCCGCACCCTGGCGGGCGAGAGGGACCGGATTACGGTGGGGATCATCGGCGACGGCGCCCTGACGGGCGGGATGGCGTGGGAAGCCCTCAACTCCTTGGCGGATGCGCACGACCGCGTGGTGATCGTCGTGAACGACAACGGTCGCTCGTACGCCCCGACCATTGGCGGGCTCGCGCGCCGGCTCGACGGGATCCGCACCAACCCTCGCTACGAGCGATTCCTGGGCTGGGGCAAGCGCACGTTCGAGAACCGCGGTCCGTGGCGAAGCTTCGCCTACAAGTCGGTGATGCACGGCAAGCGCGCGCTGAAGGGCCTGATCGCGGAGCCGGGCATGTTTGAGGACCTGGGCCTCAAGTACGTGGGCCCCGTCGACGGCCATGACATCCGGGAGGTCGAGGCTGCGCTCACCCACGCCCGCGACTTCTGCGCGCCCGTGATCGTGCACGTGCTCACCGAGAAGGGGCGCGGCTACACGCCCGCCGAGGAGGACATCGCGGACCGCTTCCACGCGGTGGGCAAGATTCACCCAGAGACCGGTCTGCCGGTGCAACCCAGCCGGTTTGGCTGGACCAAGGTATTCGCGGAAGAGATCGTCGCGGTGGGACGGGAGCGCGAGGACGTGGTGGCGTTGACGGCCGCGATGCTCGCGCCCGTGGGCCTGCAGCCCTTCGCCGACGAGTTCCCCGACCGCGTGATCGACGTCGGGATAGCCGAGCAGCACGCGGTCACCAGCGCCGCGGGTCTCGCCTTCGCCGGTCGCCACCCGGTGGTCGCCCTGTACGCGACGTTCCTCAACCGTGCCTTTGACCAGGTGCTGATGGACGTGGCGCTGCACGGTGCCGGCGTCACCTTCATGCTCGATCGCGCGGGCATCACCGGGGACGACGGTCCCAGCCACAACGGCATGTGGGACATGGCGCTGTTGCGGCACGTGCCTGGCCTGCGCCTTGCGGCGCCGCGGGACGCGCCGACGATGCGCCGCGCGTTCCGCGAGGCCCTCGATGTAGACGACGCCCCGACGGTGGTGCGCTACCCCAAGGGCCCCGTGGGCGACGTACTCCCATCGATCCGGACTGTCGAGGACCTGGAGGTGCTCGCGGAGTACGAAGGCGCGCCGCGGGTGGTGGTGGCGGGAATCGGCTCGATGGCGACCACCGCCATTGACGCGGCCCAGAAGATCGCGGCCGACGGCATCGCCGTCATCGCCGTGACGGCCACGTGGGTGCATCCCGTGCCTGCAGGACTCGTCGAGGTGCTTGGCGACGCCGAGCTCGTGATCACCATTGAGGACGGGCTGACCGACGCGGGCATCGGCGAGGAGTGGGCCTCCTACGCACGACTCGCCGGTAACCGCGCGCACTGGATGCACCGCGGGGTACCTCGCGAGTTCCTACAGCACGCCTCCCGCGACCAGATCGTCGAGAACGTGGGCCTCGACGCATCCGCGATCGCCGATCAGGCCGTCGCCGCGCTGAGCTGACTCCTAGATCGCCAGTTCTGCACGCACGTGTGATTCGTGGGGCAGATGAGACTCCAGAGACTGCACACGTGCCCCATTAGCCACATCAGTCACGTTCGTGTGCAGAACTGGCGGGGGTCCCGACCCGTTGACCGGGGGGAAGGCTACGCAGGGAAGGACTACTCGGTGGCGCCGGCTGCCGCGGGTGCCTCGACGTCCGCGTCTTGAGCGTCCTCGAAGGCCTCTGCCAGCAGCGGAGCCATCAGCTCGATCTGCCACGCACGCGCGCCACGGCCGGCCAGGAACTCGCGAATCCACTCTTCGCCGCCCGAACGATACTCCCAGCAGCAGCGGCGCAAGGCGTCGGGCTGGAGCAGGTTCTCGGCCGGGATGTTCAGCCGCTCGGAGTCCGCCATCACGACCTCGCGAGCGAAGGTGAGGCGTGCCGCCGCATCGGGCCGCTTGTCCTTCCACATGCGCGGCTGAGGCGGGCCGTCTCCACGCGGGCCGCGCTTGGCGGGCAGCTGCGACTCCGGCAGCGCCATCGCGGCTTCGATCGCGGGATACCACTGCGACGCACGGCGCTTGGTGCCCTTGGACTGCCACTCGCGGACCTTCAGCAGCTCGTCGAGGCTGCGTGGCTTGGCCTGGGCGGCGGCGACGATCGCGGCGTCGCGCAGCACCCGGCCGGGGGAGATGTCGCGGTGCTGAGCGTCCTGCTCGCGGGCCTCCCACAGGGCCTTCACGATCGCGAGACCGCGCTGATCGCGCACCTGGGCGGAACCCGACGTGCGGCGCCATGGGTCCACCCGTGGCTCGGCAGGTGCGGCGTTGCGCACGGCCTCGAACTCCTCGCGCGCCCACGCCAGCTTGCCGGCTTCCTCGAGGTGGGCGTGGAGCCCGTCTCGCAACTCGAGCAGCACCTCGACGTCGAGTGCCGCGTACGTCAGCCAGGCCGGGGGCAGGGGTCGGGTCGACCAGTCCTGCGCGGAGTGCTCCTTCGCCAGCGAGAGGCCGAGCTCGCGCTCGACGACCGCCGCGAGTCCCACCTTGGGCCAGCCGAGCAGCCTGGCCGCGAGTTCGGTGTCGAACACCGCCGCCGGGGTCAGGCCTAGGTCACGCATGCCCGGCAGGTCCTGGCTCGCGGCGTGGAAGATCCACTCGGCGTCGCCGAACGCATCGTTGAGGATCGACAGGTCGGGCAGCGCGTCGGCGTCGATCAGCGCGATGCCGGCACCGGCACGCTTGAACTGGGCCAGGTACGTCGCCTGGCCGTAGCGAAAGCCTGATGCGCGTTCGGCGTCGGCGGCGATAGGGCCGGTTCCCGCGGCGAACCTCTCGGCCATCTCGGCGAGCGCTTCCGGGGTGTCGATGATGGGGGGCACGCCGTCCACTGGCGTGCTCAGCGGAGTAGCCGACGATTGCTCGTCGGCCTCAGTCTCCGTCACCTCGTCGGTCATCGGTCTCCTCCTGGCAGTACTGTCACGCCCTCGGGGACCGGGGGCACACCGGCGCATGATGCCATGAGCTCGGTCCACGCGGCGATGTGGGGGCCGAGGTCGGTGTCCGTGGGGGTCCACGACACGCGCATCTCGACCTGAACCTCGGACGGTCGCGTCGCCAATTCGCCGAACGACTCGTTCACGGTCTTGGTTACAGTACCCCCGCTCGCGCGGTGCGGCACGGATTGCAGGGCCTCGTCGAGCCAGGACCAGGCCGCCTCAGCCCACAGATCGTCTGCCCCGACCTCGGCATCGACCCGTGCCTTGACCAACGCCACCACTCGGAACACCCCTTGCCACGCGTCTTGACCCTCAGGATCGTGAAGCACGACGAACCGCCCGCTCGCCTGCGCATCGGGCGCGGTGACGGAACCGTCGATTGCCGCGGCGAAGGGCGCGATACGCGAGGGCGCGGGCGTCTCGGTGAGCACCACGTCACCCCGCGTGCGCGCACGCGCAAGCGACCGCAAGGCCTCTTGAAATGCCGGCGGCGCCGATCCGAGATCGCGGGCCATGAGGCCGAGCCTAGGTGCGCGAGGGCGGCGCCCCAGGTTCGCCACGCGGCGACCCTCTACTAGGCTGATCTGCGTACCCCGACGCTTACCCGAAGGACGCAAAAATGGCTCTGGCTCAGATCGGTGTGACCGGACTTGCGGTGATGGGCCGCAACCTGGCCCGCAACTTCGCCCGCAACGGGTTCACGGTGGCGGTGCACAACCGCTCCGTGGAGAGGATGCACTCGCTGATTGAGGACCACAGCGATGACGGGACCTTCATCGGGTCCGAGTCGCTCGCGGACTTCGTGGCATCACTTGAGAAGCCGCGCAAGATCGTTGTCATGGTGCAGGCGGGCGGCCCGACCGATGCCGTCATCGACTCGCTAGTGCCGCTGCTGGACCGGGGCGACATCATCGTGGACGCCGGCAACGCGCTGTACACGGACACCATGCGGCGCGAGAAGGACCTCGCCGCCAAGGGACTGCACTTCGTGGGTTCCGGAGTGTCCGGCGGCGAGGAGGGCGCGCTGCTCGGCCCGTCGATCATGCCCGGTGGCCCCGCCGAGTCCTACGTGACACTCGGCCCGATCCTCGAGAAGATCTCCGCGAAGGCGGAGGACGGCACTCCGTGCTGCGTCCACATCGGCCCCGACGGCGCTGGCCACTTTGTCAAGATGGTCCACAACGGCATCGAGTACGCGGACATGCAGCTGATCGGAGAGGCCTACGACCTGCTCCGCCAAGGACTCGAGCTCGAGCCCGCCGAGATTGCGGACATCTTCGCTGAATGGAACCAGGGTGACCTCGAGTCGTTCCTGATCGAGATCACCGCCGAGGTGCTGCGTCAGACCGACGCCCGCACCGGCAAGGCGCTCGTCGACGTCATCAAGGACGAGGCTGGCCAAAAGGGCACCGGTCGCTGGACCGTGAAGTCCGCGCTGGACCTGGGCGTGCCCGTGACCGGCATCGCCGAGGCCACGTTCGCCCGCGCGATCTCCTCGCAGGTGGCGCAGCGTGCGGCCGCTCGTGGGGTGCTCGCCGGCAACACGGAGGAGTTTGGGATCCCGGACCGCGCCGCGTTCATCGACGATGTGCGTCTCGCGCTGTACGCCTCGAAGGTCGTGGCATACGCGCAGGGCTTCGACCAGATCCGGGCCGCCTCCGACGAGTTCGGCTGGGACATCGCGCTGGGAGACATGGCGAAGATCTGGCGGGAGGGCTGCATCATCCGCGCACGCTTCCTGGACCGCATCACCGAGGCCTTCGAGCGCGACGCCGCTCTGCCGAGCCTGCTCGTCGACCCGTACTTCGTGGGCGAGGTTGCGGGGAGCGTTGCGTCCTGGCGCCGCGTGGTCGCGCAGTCCGCGCTCAGTGGCGTGCCGGCCCCCGCCTTCTCCTCGTCGCTCGCGTACTACGACTCGCTGCGCGCCGACCGCCTGCCCGCGGCTCTGATCCAGGGCCAGCGCGACTTCTTTGGCGCCCACACGTACAAGCGCACCGACCTCGATGGCACGTTCCACACGCTGTGGTCGGGGGATCGCACGGAGGTGGAGGCCTGAGCGGCTTGCAGCAGCGCCCGGCTGTCCCGGTCGTCGTCGGAGGCGACATCGGGGCATACGCGCTGCTGCGAGCGTTCCACGACCTCCACGGCGTTCGCGGCGTGGTTCTCTCGCGGATTCAGACGCGCCCCTTCGCGCACACGCGCATCGCGGACGTGCGCATTGCGAACGTCGAGGACGCCGATGCGCTGGTCGAGTCGCTGGTCGCGCTCGCCCAGGAGCGGGCGGGGGAGCGGCTCGTGCTGCTGTCGAACGCCGATTGGTACGTCGAGACCATCATCCGCGCGCGGGATCGGCTCGACTCGCTCTACGAGATCCCTATGTGCTCTCTCGAGACGTTCGAGCGGGTGTCCTCAAAGGAGGCCTTCCAGGCGGACTGCGACGCGCTCGGCATCCCCGTGCCCCACACGGTCCCGGTGCGCTTCGCTGACGGCACGCCGGTGCCCGAGGGTGACCTTGACGCTTTGACGTACCCCGTGATCGGCAAGGCGAGTTCCTCGGCCGAGCACCACTACGCCCAGTACCAGGGCAAGAGGAAGGTGCAGCACCTCACCAGCCGCGCCGAGATCGACGACCTGCTCGCGCGGATCGCCGGATCCGGGTTCGCCGGCACCTATCTGCTGCAGGAGTTCATCCCGGGCGACGAGACCCAGATGCGGTCGCTGACCGCCTATCGCGACGCCCACGGCACCGTGACGATGCTGTGCACCGGCCGGGTGCTGCTCGAGGAGCACACCCCAGGCACGCTCGGCATCCCCGCCGCGATCCTCACCGAGCCCTACACGGACGCGATGGACGCGATGGAGCGCTACCTGGAGCGGGTCGACTACCGCGGCTTCGCTAACGCGGACTACAAGCGCGACCCGCGCACCGGCGAGCACGTGTTCTTTGAAGTCAACCCGCGCATCGGCCGCAATAACTGGTATGCGACTGCGGCCGGGGCGGACCCGGCAGGGCACGTGCTGGCCGACGTGGACGGCGAGAGCCGCGAGCAGATGCGCGCCACCCGCGAGGTGCTGTACTCGGTGGTGCCGCTCCGGCTGCTCACGCGCTACCTGCTGGATACTGACCTGCGCGCCCGGGTGGTGCGTGCGGCGGGTCGGGGCCTCGCGAGGCCCTTGCATAACCCCGCGGACGGTTCTCCGCGCAGGCGAGCCGTCATCGCCGCGGTGACCTTCAACTATCGGCGTAAGTACCGCCGGTTCTACCCCAAGCCCACCCCCACGGGCCACTGACCCCTCCAAGGTGACCAACTCTCGGTCCCCTCGGCTCTCACCGCCGCGTAGGTGACCAACCTTTGGGTGGGGGGCCGACTCCGCTCCCCACCGGCCCTTCTGTCCTGGCACGACCCGTCGCGTCAGTAGTGTGTGATGTCATGACCGCCCGCCTCGTCGGACGCCGCCCGCACGTCGAGCCCGAGGCTCTGATCGCGGCCCTCGTCCCCCCGCCGCACTTCGCGGAGGCCACCTTCTCCACGTACGTTCCTGACCCAGACTTCGCGAGCCAGAGCGACGCCCTCGACCAGGCACGGTCGTTCGCGCGCGGCGTCGGTCGCCGAGGGCTGGGCGGGCTCCGCCGCTCCAGTGGCGGCACGGGCCTGTACTTGGACGGCGGCTTCGGCGTGGGCAAGACCCACCTGTTGGTATCGATGGCACGCGAGGTGGGGGAGCGCGCCGCGTACGGCACCTTCGTCGAGTACACCAGCCTCGTGGGTGCGATGGGCTTTCAGGCAACGCGGCAGGCGCTGCAGCAGTTCGCGCTGGTGTGCATCGATGAGTTCGAACTCGACGACCCGGGCGACACGGTGCTGATGGCGCGGCTCATGCGCGAGCTGGCCGATGCGGGGGTGGCGCTGGCGGCGACGTCCAACACCGCGCCGGGGTCGCTCGGCAAGGGCCGCTTCGCGGCCGACGACTTCCGGCGTGAGATCCAGGCGGTGTCGGGAGTCTTCGAGGTCGTGACGATCGACGGTCCCGACTACCGTGGCCGCGGAGACCTGGTGTTCCCACGCCCATCGACCGTCGACGAGGTGCTGGCGGCCTGCGCGGTGGACGGCGGCGCGTGCGAAGAGTGGTCCGCCGTGATGGAGGACCTGCGGCACGTGCACCCGAGCCGGTTCGGCGCCTACGTGGAGGGCATCCAGGTGCTGGGGCTGCGGGGCGTGCGGCCGTTGCCGGACCAGGCGCAGGCATTGCGGGTGGTCGCGCTCGTCGACCGGCTCTACGACCGTGACGTGCGGATCGTCGCCTCGGGGCATTCGCTCGCGGAGATCTTCTCGCAGGACATGCTGCGCGGCGGGTACCGCAAAAAGTACCTGCGGGCGCTCAGCCGGCTGCTCGCGATGGTGGCGGGTGAGTCACGCGCGTAGCCGCCTCGCAGGGTTCCGTTCCGCTCGCGCGGCGGCCGTGTGGCTGGTAGACCAGAACTGCCACACGGGCACTCACGACAGGGGCCATCATGACCAGCAACAGCTCAGCAGCGGCCGGGGGCGGAGCGATCTACGGCATCGGGATCTTTGGCGCCGTCGTGTACTACTGGCAGGTGGCCGCGGGGTTCTGGGAACACGTCGGAGCGATCTTTCAGGGCATATTCTGGCCGGCCTTCATGGTCTACGAGGGGCTGAAGGCCCTGGGCGGCTAATCGCGCGCGCCGCGTGAGCGCATCCGGCTACTCGCCGGTGCGCCGCAACTGGGCGATGCGCGCCCGCTCCTTATCGATGTCGTAATCAGGGGCCGGCCACTCCAGGTTCATCTGCTCGAGTGCAGAGGTCAGCAGTTCCGTGACCGCGAGCCGGGCGTACCACTTGCGCGTGGAGGGGATCACGTGCCACGGCGCGGCGTCCGTCGAGGTGTGGTCGAACACCGCCTGGAAGGCCTCCATGTACGCGGGCCAGTGGGCGCGTTCGTCGAGGTCCGAGGTGCTGTACTTCCAGTGCTTGTCGGGCCTATCGAGGCGCTTGGCGAGCCGGTCCAACTGCTCGTCTTGAGACACCATGAGCGCGCACTTCACGATGGTGGTGCCGTTGTCGGTGAGTCGCTGCTCCCACTCGTTGATCTCGTCGTAGCGGCCCTCCCATACGTCAGGGGGCACGAGTTCGTGGACGCGCACAATGAGCACGTCCTCGTAGTGGGAGCGGTCAAACACCCCGATGCGCCCGTTCTTGGGCAAGGCCTTCTCAATGCGCCACAAAAAGTGGTGCTCGAGCTCTTCCTCGGTGGGGGCCCCGAACCCTCGGGCCTGGACCCCCTGCGGGTCCACCATCCCCAACACGTGGCGCACGATCCCGCCCTTGCCGGCGGTGTCCATCCCCTGCAGCACGAGCAGCAGCGACCGGTCGTCCCCGACGCGACCCTGTGCGAACAGGCGTTCTTGGAGGTCCGCGAGGAGCTCTCCGCGCTCCTTCCTGAGGCGCTTGCCTTGCTTCTTCGAGCCCGAGAAGCCGGGCTTGCCTGTGAAGTCGAAGTCTTCGAGACGAAAGCCTTTGTGCACCCGCAGCGCTGAGGTGGGGTGCTCGTCCCAATGCTTGCTCGTCGCCATGGCTCAGCCCGCCTGGACGACGGCGACGGCATCGGGTGCAAGCAACAGTTCGCCCTCGCCGGACTCGGTCACGTCGCCGAACACCGCGACTGGAGCGGACCCGGCCACTGTGACTGCAGACCGCGACAGGTTCGCGTGGACCGTGAGCGGGCCGTGCATGGTGAGCACGCGCGGCGCCGACTCGCTTGCGCCCGCGGGGTGCGCCGCCCACGCCTCACGCGGGGCGACGTGGCTACGCAATGCCATCAGTTGCGCGACCCAGGAGCGGATCGCGTCATTGCCGGCGCTCGAGGAGCCGATGCCGGAGCCCAGCTTGGAGCGCAGAAAGGTCGTCCGGTCCTGGGGGTCCGGCACCTGCACCTCGCCGCCATAGAGGTCCTCCCAGCCGTGACCGGCGAACTCACTCATGCGGCCCTCGGACACTGCGCTGCCGAGCGGCTCGTCGTGGTCGGTAAAGAACATGAACGGGCGCGTCTCGCCGTACTCCTCGCCCATGAACAGCATGGGCGTGAACGGGCCGAGCAGCACTAGCGCGAGCGAGGTCGCCTGGGCGCCGGGGGACAGGGAAGATGCCGGCCGGTCGCCAATGGCACGGTTGCCCACCTGGTCATGGTTAGAGGCGCACACGACGAACCGCCTGCGGTCCACGTCGGCGGGCACCGGCGCACCCCACTGGCGGTCGCGGAACGGCGAGAACGTGCCGTCGTGCCAGAACACGTCGCGGAACACCTTGTCGAGGGACTCGATGCCGCCAAAGTCGACGTAGTACCCGTGGCGCTCACCGGTGAGGTAGGCGTGGATCGCGTGGTGGACGTCGTCCGCCCACTGGGCGTTCATGCCGAGCCCACCCTCGGAGGTGGGGGTCACCATGCGCGCGTCGTTCAGGTCCGACTCGGCCACGAGCGACAGGGGCCGGCCCACGCGCTGTGACAGCGCGGCGGTGTCGTCGGACAACTGCGCCAGAATGTGCGGCTCGGAGTCATCCTGCAGCTCGTGCACGGCGTCCAGGCGCAGGCAGTCGATGCGGAAGTCCTTAAGCCAGCGAGAGACGTTGTCGCGGATGAAGTCCCTCATGCCCGCGGCGTCCGGCTGGTCGAGGTTCACGGCCCAGCCCCACGGGGTGTGATGGGCGTCGGTGAAGTAGGGGCCGAACTTTCCCAGGTAGTTGCCGTCGGGACCGAGGTGGTTGTAGACCACGTCCAGGCACACGCCAAGCCCCGCACGGTGCGCGGCGTCGACGAACCGCTGCAGCGCCGCGGGGCCGCCGTACGCCTCATGCACCGCGTACAGCGCCACGCCGTCGTAACCCCAGCCGTGGCGACCGGGAAAGCCGGCGACGGGCATCAGCTCGACGATGTCTACGCCGGTGGCCTTGAGGTCCGGCAGTTGCACGATCGCGGCGTCGAGCGTCCCGGTGGGCGTGAACGTTCCCACGTGCATCTCGTAGAAGACGGCACCCAGGGCGTCGATGCCGCGCCAGTCGCCGTCCTGCCAGCGGTGCAGACCGGTCTCGAAGACCCGCGACGGACCATGGATGCCGTAGGGCTGCTGCGCGGAGCGGGGATCCGGCCACGGGCCGTCGCCGTCCACCTCGAATGCGTAGTCCGTCCCGTGCGTCAGCTCTGGCCCGCTCCACCAACCGTCGTCACCGAGAGTCATCGGTTCGCGCGACCGCTCGGAGTCGGGGGCGCCGATGACCGCGACCACGGACTCGGCCGTGGGTGCCCAGACGCGCGCGCGCATCAGGCGGCCACCAGCAGCGCCACCGGCATGGCGGGCAGCAGGTCAGCGAGGTCGACGTTGCCGCCGTCGAACTCTCGTCCGGACAGGACGTCTCGCCAGCGGCCTTCGGGCAGGGCGACGGTGTGCTCCCGCCAGCCCCCCAATTTGTCGAGGTCCAGCCCCAACCGAGTCGCGACCGTGATGACCTTGGGGTCGTCTGCCTCGGTGCGTGCGTAGACGACGGCGTGCCCGGACGATGCGGCGAGCGGGTGGTAGCCCGCGTGATCGCCGATGAACGCCTCGGGGTGGTCCCGGCGGGCCTGCACGGCCCGTGCGGTCACGAGCAGCTTCTCCTCGTCGAGCGTCTTTGGCTTGGCGCGCCCGGTGACCTTGCGGAGGGCCGATGCGCGCACCGAGTAGTCCACCGGGCGGCGGTTGTCGGGGTCCACCAGTGACGGTGCGACCATCTCGGTGCCCTGGTAGATGTCCGGCACACCGGGCATGGTGAGCTGGATGAGCTTCATGGAAAGGATCGCGGCGCGTGTACCCAGCAGGACCGACGTGTGCCACGCGCGCACGATGTCGCGGATCGCGGGGTCCGAGTGAGTCGACTGCGCGAACCACAACACGGCCGACTCGTAGTCCGCGTCGACGGTCGTCCAGGTCGTGTGCGTCTTCGACTCGCGCATGGCCTTCACCAGGTAGCCCTCGAGCCGGTCCCACTCCATGAACCCGTGCTCGTCGGAGGTCCCCACCAGCGTCTGCCACCACAGGTTCTCCATCCGGCCATCGAGCAGCGCGGGGCGGATGCGCGACGCCGCCTCCTGGAGATGGGTGATGGTGACGTCCCACTCGTCGGCGGCCTCGGACAGCACGCCCAGGCGGGCGCGGACGTCCTCGGAGCGCTTGGTGTCGTGAGTAGTGAGGCAGGTCATCGCGTGTGGGAACGCCAGTTGCTGTTCGTCGGCCCACGCGTGGAAAGTGGCCGGCGGAAGCGCAAAACGGCCTGCGGGGGAGCCCACCTCGCACAGCGACAGCAGGTGGGTCCAGCGGTAGTACGCCGTGTCCTCGACGCCCTTGGCCATGATGGCGCCACAGGCCTGCTGGAAGCGCGTGATGAGCTCGCGGCGGTTGGCGTCGTCCGTACGCCCGGCGGAGCCCACCTCGGCGCCCTTGAGCAGGTCCACGACTACCTCGAGGGTCTCGTGGCGCTCGGGGTCAAGGTGTGCCTGGGCGCGCTCGGCGGCGTGATCGATCGCCTCGAGCGACGGCGGCTTGGGTGGTACTCCCGCCACCACATAGGCGCGGTAACGGTCGAACTCAACGAGCAGGGTGCGCAGGCAGTCATAGAGCGATCGCCAGGTGTGATCGCGTAGGCGCACGTCCGTGTGGCACACGGTGTGGGCGATGGTCGCGAGACGGTGCACCTCGCTCGACAGCGACTCCTTGACAATCTCGAGCTTGGCCTCGGCGATCATGTCGGGCAGTGTGCCCATCGCGTCGCCCGTCAGGCGGTGGAGTGTGCCGGCGAGCGGCGACGACCCGGCGGGGTCGCGTAACAGCGCGCCGACGCGCCACGCACCGTCGTAACCGGTGGTGCCCGCGGTGCGCCACGACCGCGGAAGCTGTTCGTCGCCCTCGAGGATCTTCTCGACGACGACCCACGCGCCGTCGGTCGCGTCGTGCAGGCGCTGGAGGTAGCCAGCTGGATCGGCCAGGCCGTCGGGGTGGTCGATGCGCAAGCCCTGCAACGTGCCGTCCTTGACGAGGTCGACGATCACGCGGTGGGTGGCCTCGAACACGTCTTCGTCCTCGACGCGGACCGCCACCAGCGAGCCGACGTCGAAGAAGCGCCGGTAGTTGAGCTCTTCGTTCGCCACGCGCCAGTAGGCGAGGCGGTAGTGCTGCTGGTCCACGAGGTCCGCCATCGGCAGGTTCTCGGTGCCCTCGCGCACGGGGAACACGTGCTCGTAGTAGCGGAGCACGTTGACCTCGCCCGCGTCCTCGAACCCAGGGATCACCATCGTGTCGAGGTGGAGCTCGTCGGCCGCCAGCACGGTGCCGATGCGCTCGCCGAGCACGGGCATCAGCACCGGGTCGCCACTGGACCAGTCGACGTCGAACCAGTGCGCATGGTCGGATTCCTCGCCATGCGCGAGCACCGACCACAGCGCCTTGTTGTGGAACGCGGGGGTGGGCACGGCCATGTGGTTGGGCACCACATCGGCGATCAGGCCGATGCCGCGCTCGCCAGCCTTCCACGACAGCTCCCTGAGGCCCGCGATCCCTCCGAGCGACTGCGCGATCCGC
>JBKBNW010000023.1:0-17550 GCA_046295115.1 Demequina sp. | reverse complement strand
CGCCGCCCGTGCCGGGGCCGACCGACCGCCGCCACCTTGCGGCTTGTGCCTGATCTCGCACTCGACCTCCGTGACGGTCAGGCCCGCGCGGAGCACGTCGATGGTCATGCCCACCTCGAGCCCGCCACCATGCGCGAGCGGAATGGCCGCTTCGAGCGCCTCCCGCGTCAGACAGCGGATCGCGCCGAGCGGCTCGGTGGGTACCCAGCCGGAGGCATGCTCGATGGCGCGCCTGGCCGCCCTCGCCGAGGCGCCCGTCGCCGTCCCGGGAATCTCGGTCAGCGCAATTGCGAGATCAGCGACGTGTTCGGTCACGGCAGGCACCAGCGGCGCCGCTCCGATCGCGTGCTGACCCAACCCGCCCGGCAGCAACAAGACGGCCCGCGCACGGCGCCCTGGATCGTCCCGCATGGCGATCACCGATGCTCCCGTCTCCACGGACGCGGTGCGCCCCCGGTGATGGGAGTGACGGACCACCACGGCGCCGGCCCTGCGCGCGAGTTCCTGCGTGTTGTCGGCCGATGCGTCGTCGACCACGAGCACCAGGTCGATGCCGGGGATCGCGCGAGCGGCGCGCACGGTAGCGGCGATGCGACGCGCCTGGTTGTGCGCGACGATGAGCGCCGCGGCGCCGTGCAAGTTGACCGGCTCCCTGGCGCTGCGGCGACGCCGCGCGGCGGAACCCAGTGGGCGCTTGCGTGCAGGGGCGGGCACCCGCTCGGCGACCTCGCCGACCGGGCTCGTCTTGGCAAGCGCCTCCCCGTCGGCGGCCGAGGGGGACGCGCTATCCGTGCGCTTCGCAACCACGCGCCCAGCCTAGCGCCCTACCCGGGCGGTTTTGTCAGACTTTGACGGAACCGTAAACGTCCCGTGACCCTGCATGATAGGGCCGGTCCGATTGCCGGACCCGCCGCCTTGGTGGGAGAGTGGACACCATGCACGAACGCGCCGGAACCATCGCCCAGTCCCAGGACCTCATCGATCCCTCAGCGCTGTTGGGGGCGTACTACGACCTGGTCCCCGACCCCTCGGAACCCGATCAGCGGGTCGTATTCGGCACCTCGGGCCACCGCGGCAGCGCGTTCGACACGGCGTTCAACGAGGCGCACATCGTGGCCACCACGGCCGCGATCGTCGAGTACCGGCGCGCTCAGGGCACCGACGGTCCCGTGTTCCTCGGTATCGACACTCACGCGCTGTCGATGCCCGCCGCGGAAACCGCGATCGAGGTGCTCGTCGCCGCCGAGGTCGAGGTCCGCGTGGACGCTCGCGGCCGCTTCACTCCTACCCCGGCCGTCAGCCACGCGATTCTCGTGGCCAACGGCGCGACCTCGCCCGCGGGGCTGCGGACCTCCGGGCCCGGGCTCGCTGACGGCATCGTCGTCACCCCCTCGCACAACCCGCCGCGCGACGGCGGCTTCAAGTACAACCCGCCTCACGGCGGACCGGCCGATGCGGACGCCACGGGTTGGATCGCGCGGCGCGCCAACGAGTTCCTCGTCGGCGGCGCGTGGCGGCAGATCCCGCGCGTGCGCTACGCGCTCGCCCGCACCGCTCCGCAGGTGAAACCCCATGACTTCATGGCCAACTACGTGCGCGACCTGCCCAATGTGGTCGACATCGCGGCCATCCGCTCCGGCGGCGTGCGGATCGGCGCCGACCCTCTGGGCGGCGCGGCTGTCGACTACTGGGGAGCGATCGCGGAGGAACACCACCTCGAGCTCACCGTGGTGGACGAGACGGTCGACCCTGCGTGGCCCAAGATGCACCTCGACTGGGACGGCAAGATCCGCATGGATTGCTCGTCGCCGTACGCGATGGCCGGCCTGCGCGCCCTGATGGACGACCCCGAGGCCCCGTATGACATCGCGACCGGCAACGATGCGGACGCTGACCGCCACGGCATCGTCACCCGCGACGGCGGCCTGATGAACCCCAACCACTTCTTGGCCACCGCGATCGCCTACCTGTACGGCGGCGGTCGCCCCGAATGGCCCTCCGACGCACGGATCGGCAAGACGCTCGTGTCCTCGAGCCTCATCGACCGCGTGGGCCGCATGCTCGGCCGCACCGTCGAGGAGGTGCCGGTCGGATTCAAGTGGTTTGTGCCAGGACTGCTGAGCGGCGAGGTGGGGTTCGGCGGCGAAGAGTCCGCGGGCGCCTCATTCTTGCGCCGCGACGGGCGCGTGTGGACCACGGATAAGGACGGGCTCATCATGTGCCTACTCGCGTCCGAGATGACGGCCGTCACGGGCAAGAGCCCCACGGAGCGGCACCGCGAGATCACGGGCGAGCTCGGCGAGAGCTGGTACGCACGCGTCGACGCGCCCGCGACTAAGGCCGAGAAGGACACGCTCAAGAAGCTGTCCCCCGAGCAGGTCTCCGCCACCAGCCTCGCGGGCCAGGACATCACGGCCAAGCTCACCAAGGCGCCCGGAAACGGCGCGGCAGTCGGCGGGCTCAAGGTCACGACGGCCGACGCGTGGTTCGCCGCACGCCCGTCCGGCACCGAGGACGTCTACAAGATCTACGCCGAGTCCTTTGTGTCCGAGTCCCACTTGGGAGAGGTCCAGGCCCAGGCGCGCGAGGTCGTCGCGGAGGCGCTGGAGAGCTAGGCGGCCCGGTCTCACCCTCCACCGACTCCCACCACCATCCGCACCGCAGCCGAACGGCGCAGGTCGATCGCACGCGTAGGACGTCCCGTGGCGGCTCAGCGGCGAATGTAAGCCCAGGTCGAGTACCACAAGGCGGCCACAGACGCGACGATGACAGCGGTCACGTGGTACTGGAGGAACTGCCGCGGCACACCGTGGAGCCTGTGGTCCGTGATCTCGATTCCGAGCCCCACGAGCACCCCCACGAGCCACACGAGTCCGCGAGACGAGTCATGAGCTGCCATGAGCCACGTCGCAGCAAGCAGGATGAGCCACGACAGCATCTCACCGAGCGGTGCACCCACGAGGGCGGCGGGCAGGTAAGTCATCGCCGCGATGGCGACAGAAGTCGCCCAGGTAGCCGCCCGCTCCCGCGCCTCTCGCAGCAGGGTTCCCCGCAAGGCCTCAAAGTGGGTGTGCACGATCCCGACTGCCAGCGCGGCACCCACCACGCCGAACAGCCACCGAACCGGCACGCCCGCATCCAAGGCAGGCACCGGAATCACCTGACCTGCGGCGATCCAGCCCCCCACGCCCAAAGCCACCGCGATCGGCAGCGCGCGATCGATGCTGTGGAGGCGGGCCCACACCATCAGGCCCGAAGACTGGTCAGTGCGTCCAGGCATCGCCGTCGCACCTCTGCACGCTCTCAAGCGCGTCCTCGCGCCACTGATCTGCCTCGCTCCATGCGACGGGCCATGCGCCCACGCCTTGCCAGTACTCGGCGCGCCCGGCTTCATCGCGCTCAGTGAGGTAAGTCATGACCCAGTCCGTCAAGAAGGCAGAGGCCTCGACAACACGGAAGTCGCCGTCACCGTCGAAATAGGCTTCACAGGCCACGGGTCGCGAAAGAGTTGTCGCAGCCGCGTACAGATCGGGCTCACCGTCCACGACCCACGACGCACCGACGCTCCACAGTCCGACCGTCTCACTCGGGCCGAGGGCGCTGCGTTCATCGACATACGTGGCTGGAATGGGGAATGGCTCCCCGAGCACTGAGACCGCGTCCTCGATGTCCGCGACGAAATCCTCGGCGCGCCCTTCCGCTTGATAAGTGCAGAAGTTGCTGCGAGCCACGGCCAGGCACTGGGCGTCGTCGGCGACGAGCTCGACGGGCCGCACGCCGTTACTTCCGGGCTCCTGGACGAAGAGTGCAACAAGCGCGACGACCGCTGCGACGCTCGAGAAAGCGCCTGCAAGCATACGGAGAGATCGCGACCGTCGAGCCCCAACGGGAATGTCGAATGAAAAGCACCAGAAAACCGCCGCTCCAACCACCAAGAGAAAGCTCGCTGTCTTCACAAAGACCACTAGCGGATCCAATTCGAGAGCAGCGCTCCATCCCGTAAAACCTAAAGGCACCAAGAAACGGGTGAAGGGCGTGTAAGCCTCAGCCACGACTTGGAGCGTGAAGTACCCAATTCCCACGAACAACGGAGTCCAGCGACTGGGAAACCATAGTCCGAGTGCGGCTCCCCCGAACGCGAGCGCGAGGGTGACGACGGGAGGCTGAACCAACAAGACAGGATCGACGATGATCGGTGTACCCGATGTGCCCACGATGGCAAGGCACACGGTCACCGCAAGCAGCCACGCCACGATCGACACCAATGCGTAGCCGCCTCCGACGAGCACAGAATATCGCCCCAAGCCGAGCAAGGGCAGCGACGGGAGCCCTCGGTTGCGACGGGCCCAGAGTGCGCTGTCGTGTGAGGCCGCGGCAAACACGAGCGGCAACACCAGGATGTTGCCGGCGGTCGCCCAGTTCACGGCCGATCCTGCGTCCTGATGCCAAGCGGAACTCGACAACGCCTGCGCGAGGTAGATCGCGATCGACAACGCGCCGATCCACAAGACTCCTGTGCGACGCGCGAGGAAAGCCCCTGACGTCACGCTGCGTCCCTGATCAACGCCACGAAGGCCGACTCGAGCGCCCTATCCGACTCGGGGTCAACGCTGAGACCGCGCAACTCGACGACCGACCCATCAAAACGGACGCTTCCACGATGAAGCACTACGACGCGGTCGCATAGCGCCTCGATGTCTTCGACGATGTGGCTACTGACCAGCACAGTCAGGCCTAATGAGGCCACGAGCTCCAACATCTCGTGTCGTTGTACTGGGTCCAGGCCGGTCGTCGGCTCGTCGAGCAGGAGCACATCTGCGTCAGACGCCAGAGCCTGCGCGAGCGCCAGCCTTCGCCGCATTCCCCCTGACAAACTTCGGACGCGTTCTCCAGACCGTGTGCGAAGGTTGACCTGCTCAAGAGCGTCCCGGGCGCGCAGATGAGCCTCACGCCACGAAACGCCGCGCATCCACGTCAGATGCGTGACCGCTTCGAGCGCGGTCAGGCGCGGCGGGATCTCCAGGTGTTGCGGGACCAACGCGACGCGACCACGGAGGCTTCGCCCCACATTTCCGTAGAGGTCGACGCCATCCACTCGAACCGTCCCCGAGCTGGGCTTGCGCGCGCCCGCCGCCGCGGACAGCAGCGTGGTTTTGCCCGCCCCATTGACGCCGAGCAAGCCGACCGCGCCTCGATCGACGTTAATCGAGACGCGGTCGAGCGCGAGCGTCGCACCAAACGACTGCGATAACTGCTCGAGCGCAAACTCGGTCAATGATTCACCGTGAACGACTTCGACGTGCACTGGTCAGGTCGCAGCAGCCCACGGTCCTCACACAGCTTGACGATGTTCGTGTGCGACTGGCCGAGCAGCGTTTCGCTCGACGGAGATCCAACAACCGAAGTCGTTTGCCCCGTACGCGACGTCCACGCGGCCGATGAAGTCGCACCGTAGCGAATGCGCTCAGATCCTGCGTTGCCGTAGTACGTGCGCCCATCAGCGGCGTACCACGACCGGTAGTAACTCGTCGAGACCGAGATGAACACGCCGTCGCCATTGGCCTTCGTGTCCTTCTGATACACACCGGACGTGCTGACCTTGGTGTACGGGGACGAAACAACATTGCCTCGGCCCTGAGCGAGTGTGACTGAGTCTCGCACCAGTTTCATCGGTGCGGTCGACGTTCCAAAGACCGCAGCGTGGGAAATGCCTGCGGACCCGAAGACGACAAGCGCCGCTACTAGCGAAACTAGTAATGCTCGAAGCCTAAGCGCAAAAACTCGTCGTTGAGAAGCTGAAATAGTCAAAGTGTCCCCGATCCAGATTGATCCCGGTGCCATCGAGAACCTTGTGGTACGGGGATGACTGTACGCCTCGTATTATTTCCACGCAATAGTGGAGTCTTGAGATCTTTTCCGGGCCGCCGGAATGCCCCGAGTGCGACGCACAGCGGGGGCTCAGTCGCACAGTCAGTCCACGCGCGCACTGCGGAGCCGCCCTGCTCCATGTCGTCGCGGTCTCGCGCTGGCCAGCCCAAGGCTGCTATTGGCACACCCATGTGAGCCCACGTCATGGTGACGCCGGGCGGTAGCGTGAGCCACATGAGCGCACTGACCGATTCCAACGTCCGCGCTTTACGCATGAGCGCGCTGCTGCTCTCTGGCGGCCACCCTCACGGTTCAGTCGGGGACGTCGTCACGTGGATGGGCGCCATGCAGGCCCAGGACCTCGCGAGCGGGCTGTGGTCGCTCGGAATCCGACTGCCGGGGCTCACCGAGGTCGACGTCACGCAAGCCCTCGAGCGGCGCGAGGCGCTGCGCACGTGGCCCATGCGCGGCACCGTGCACCTGGTGCCCTCTCGCGACGCGAAGTGGATGCTCGACCTGATGTCCGCCAAGCCACTCGCGGGCGCGGCATCTCGGCGGGAGTACTTGGGGATCACCGAGGACACCGTAGAGCGTGCCAATGCGGCGCTCGAGGGCGCGTTGCGCGGGGGCAAGCGACTCTCGCGGTCGGAGTGCCTGCAGGCCGTCGCCGATGCCGGTGTCCCCACACCCGGCCAGGTGGGCTACCACTTGCTCTGGTACGCGTCGCAGGTCGGAATCACGTGTGTGACGCCGAGCCGCGCGACCGCGGGCGGCGGCAGGGAGCAGACCTTCGCGCTGCTCGATGAGTGGGCTCCCGATCAGATCGCGCTCGAGCGCGAAGAGGCGCTTGCCACCATCGCGGTGCGCTACTTCCGCGGCCGCGGGCCGGCGACCGTCAAGGACTTCTCGCGATGGACCGGACTGGGAATCCGGGACTGCCGCGCCGGCATCGCCGCCGCGAAGAAGGCATTGCGCATCGTGGAGACCGAGTCAGGGTCAATGGTCGCGGCGGCCGCGGCTCTCGACGCAGGCGTCGCTGCGGCCGCCGGCGGCCATGCGGTGCCGCCCGGCTTCGACGAATACATGCTGGGCTACGGCGACCGGTCCGCGATGTTGAGTCCCGAGCAGTTCGACGCCGTGGTTCCCGGTCGCAACGGGGTGTTCCGGGCGACTCTCGTGAGGGAAGGCCGGGTGGTCGGCACCTGGAAGCGCACCATGCGCGCCAAGACCTGTGTGGTGGACGCGGAGCCGATGGTGAGGCTCGATGCTCACGATCGTGCTGCGTTCGAGTCGTCCTTCGCCAGGTACGGCGCGTTCGTGGGCCGCGAGGTCGACGTCAGGTGGGGCGCTGCCTAACAGCGACGCGCGTCAGAGCGCGGCGCCGTCCAGGGCGAGGAGCACGAGGACAAAGATCCCCATCCCACCGACGATCGCCCCGAGCCCGGTGAAGGCCGCCGCACGGGCAAGCCTGTCGTTCGAGGCGGTGCCGTCACGCACCGCGGCCCGGCCCCGCAGCCCCATCACCAGGCCGCCGATCCCGAGTGCGAACACCGCGAGCGGTGGAGTCGGGACGCCACTAAAGGCCGCGAATGCCCACGCGAGTCCCAGTCCGGACAGCACGATGCCGATGACCGCACGTCCGTTGTGCCGGGTCGGGCTCCCGCTCACCCCCATACGAGCCCCTGGGCCGGGTCGTTCATGACGCGGCCCACATCGGAGAGCACCCGCGCCCCCATCCCGCCGTCCACCAGTCGGTGGTCGAAGCTGAGCGCAAGCTGAGTGATCCACCGGATCTGGATCTCCCCCTCGTGCACCCACGGCTGCTGACGGATGGAGCCGAAGGCCAGGATCGCGGCCTCGCCGGGATTGAGGATCGGGGTGCCGGTGTCGATCCCCAGCGCGCCCACGTTGGTGATGGTGATAGTGCCGTCGGACATCGACGCGGGGGGAAGCTTGCCGGCGCGCGCCTCGGCCGTGAGGTGCTGGAGCTCGAGTGCGAGCTCGCGCATCGGCAGCCGGTGAGCGTCTTTGATGTTCGGCACCACGAGCCCGCGCGGCGTCGACGCCGCGATCCCGAGGTTCACGTAGTGCTTGTAGACGATCTCTTGGGCTTTCTCGTCCCACGAGGCGTTGACCTCGGGGTGCCGGCGCACCGCGAGCAGCAGCGCCTTCGCCACGATGAGCAGCGGGGTGACCCGCACGTCGGCAAAGTCCTTGTCCTGCTTGAGCCGGGTGACCAGGTTCATGGTCTCGGTGACGTCGACCGTGTGGAACTCCGTCACGTGGGGCGCGGTGAAGGCGGACTGCACCATCGCCTCGGCCGTGCGCTTGCGCACCGACTTGACCGGCACGCGGGTGACGCGGCCGTCCGACTGTGTGGTGCCCGTCTCGAGCCACTGCTGGTCGTCGCCGGCGTAGGTCGCGAGGGTCTTGGCGGAGGTGGCCTTGACCTGCTGCTCGACGTCCTCGCGCGTCACCATGCCGCCAGGTCCCGAGGGCGTAATCGTCGTGAGGTCCACGCCCAGGTCGCGGGCGAGCTTGCGCACCGGCGGCTTCGCCAGCACGGGGTATTCGCCCAAGTCCTGAGCACCACCAATGGGCTCGACGGACTCGTCTCGCCGGGGGCGACGATGCGCCGACCCGGCCTTCACCCCATACCCAACAAGCACGGCGCCCGAGCCCTCGCTCGAACCGTCCCCAGCCCTCGCATCGGCCCTCGGAGCCCCCGAGGGGGATGCGCCGCCCGTCGAGAGGTCCTCGCGAGCGGAGCGAGCAGACTGGACCGGTTCGGCGGGCGGCGCCTCGGCCGCCACAGGAGAAGGCGCGGGAGCCTCGCCGTTCGGATCCACATCCACCTCGAGGATGGCCACGCCGACCTCGACCGTCTCGCCCTCCTGCGCTAGTAGTCGTGACACCACGCCGTCGAACGGGCACGGCAACTCGACCAGGGACTTGGCGGTCTCGATCTCGACGATGGGCTGGTTCACCTCGACCACGTCGCCGGGGGCCACCAGCCACGTGACGATGTCGGCCTCAGTGAGACCCTCGCCCGCGTCCGGCATCTGGAACTGCTGGAAGGTAGGCATGCGGGGCTCCTCAGTGCGCCATCACTCGGTCCACGGCGTCAAGCACGCGGTCGAGGCTCGGCAGGTAGTCGTGCTCGAACTTGGCTCCAGGGTAGGGCGTGTGGAAGCCGCCCACGCGGAGCACTGGCGCATGGAGATGGAAGAAGGCCTGCTCGGTGACGCGCGCCGACAGTTCCGCGCCGGAGCCGAACGAGGTGGGCGCCTCGTGCACGACGATCACGCGGCCGGTGCGCTTGGCGGAGTTCACCACGGTGTCGGAGTCGAGCGGAGAGATCGAGCGCAGGTCGATCACCTCGACGTCGGTTCCCTCGGCCCGTGCGACCTCGGCGGCCTGCAGCGCGAGCCTCACCGTGGGGCCATAGGCCACGAGGGTCACGTCCGCGCCTTCGCGCGCAATGCGCGCCTTCGCCATCTCGGCGGTCGCGAGCGCCTCGCCGTTCGGCTCGTCGAGCTGCGCCTTGACGCGCGTGGTGTCGACCTCGCCCTTGTCCCAATAGCGGGCCTTGGGCTCGAAGAACATCACCGGGTCGGGGCACGCGATCGCCTGCTGGATGAGGTCGTACGCGTCTTGCGGGGTCGCCGGGGTCACCAGTCGCAGCCCGGCGGTGTGCGCGAACAGCGCCTCGGGGCTCTCGGAGTGGTGCTCGACCGCACCGATGCCGCCCGCGAAGGGCACCCGAATCACGAGGGGCAGGGTGATCGCGCCGCGCGAGCGGTAGTGCATCTTGGCCAGCTGCGTGGTGATCTGGTCGTACGCGGGGAAGATGAACCCGTCGAACTGGATCTCGATGACGCTGCGGTAGTCGCGCATCGCCATGCCGATCGCGGTGCCGACTATTCCTGACTCCGCGAGCGGGGTGTCCATCACGCGCGCATCGCCAAAGTCCTTGTGCAGCCCGTCGGTGACGCGGAACACGCCGCCGAGCGCGCCGATGTCCTCGCCCATCAGAAGCACCTTGGGGTCGCGCTCCATCGCGGCGCGCAGGCCGGCGTTGATGGCGCCCGCCATCGTCATCTGCTCGGTCACGTGAGCGCCTCCGTCACGGACGCATCGGCCCCGTCCGCGAACGAGGCCTCGTAGCGCTCAAACCACGCGCGCTCGGCGTCGACGAGGGCGTGCGGCTGCGAGTACACGTTGTCGAACATGGTGAGCAGCGGCTCACGCTCCCAGGACCGTACGGCGGTACGGGCGCGCTCGCACAGCGCCTTCGCCTCGCCCTGGACCTCGGCGCGGAACTCGTCGGACAGCTCGCCCCTGTTCGTCAGATAGGTCTCGAGGCGCGCGATGGGGTCGCGCTCGGCCCAATAGGACTCTTGCGCCTTGGAGCGATAACGCGTCGGGTCGTCGGAGGTCGTGTGCGCGCCCATGCGGTACGTGAGGGCCTCGATCAGCACCGGGCCGCCGCCGGCACGGGCGTGGCGCACCGCCCACTGAGTCACGGCGTGGCACGCGATCACGTCGTTGCCGTCGACGCGCACGGAGGGGATGCCGAACCCCTTACCGCGGTCAGCCAGCGGCACGCGCGACTGCCGGGTCACGGGCTCCGAGATCGCGAACTGGTTGTTCTGCACAAAGAACACGACCGGGGCGTTGTAGACGGACGCGAACGTCAGCGCCTCGCTCACGTCCCCCTGGGACGTGGCGCCGTCGCCGAAGTAACAGACCGCCGCACCGTCGCGCTCGGGGTTGCCGCTCGCGACCAGGCCGTCGCGGTCGAGCGCCATCGCGTAGCCCGTGGCGTGCAGCGCGTGAGAGCCGATCACCAAGGTGTACAGGTGAAAGCCGTGGTCCTGGGGGTTCCAGGCGCCGTGCTGCAGCCCGCGGAAGATCTTGAGCAGGTCCACGAGGTCCACGTCGCGGGTGAGCGCGACGCCGTGCTCGCGATAGCTGGGGAACACAAAGTCGGGTTCCCGGAGTGCGTGGCCGGAGCCGATCTGCGCGCCCTCCTGGCCCAGCGACTGCACCCACAAGCCAAGCTCGCCCTGCCGCTGCAGGCTCGTGGCCTCCAGGTCGAAGGCGCGCAACACGGTCATGTCCCGCCAGAAGGCGCGCAGGTCGTCCGGGGTCAGGTGCGCCGCGTAGGGGGAGAATCTCTCGTTCTCGACGGCGTCACCCGTGTGGGTGAGCAGTTGGACAAGGCCATCCGAGGACAGCGGGCCGACAGCGTCCACCGAGGCTCCCAATGATCGACGACGAGGGACGCGGTCGCGCCCCTCCTGATTAACCTACGCAAGCGTAGGCTACGGTCGCGTAGGTTTCAACCGATCAGTTCTTGGAGGCTTGGTAGGCCTTCACAACCTCGCCCGGCTCGCCGTCCATCTTCAGGTCGCCGTGGTCGATCCAGATCACCCGCGAGCAGGTGTCGAGGATCGAGCGCATCGAGTGGCTGACGAGGAACACCGTTCCCGCCTGCTCCCGCAACTCCCTGATGCGCGCCTCGCTCTTCGCGCGGAACTCCTTGTCACCCACCGCGAGCGCCTCGTCCACCAGCAGGATCTGGTGGTCGCGGGATACCGCGATCGAGAACCGCAGTCGCGCCGCCATGCCCGAGGAGTATGTCTTCATCGGCAGGTCGATGAACTCCTCGAGCCCCGAGAAGTCGACGATGGCCTGGTACTGCTCGTCCGCCTCGGCACGGGAGTGCCCGAGCGCGAGCGCGCCGAGGATCACGTTCTTGGACCCGGACAGGTCCCCGAGCAGCGCGGCGTTCACGCCCAGCAGCGCGGGCTGGCTGGAGGCGAGCACGCCACCGGATGCCGGGCTCTGGAGCCCCGCGATCGCACGCATCAGGCTGGACTTCCCGGAGCCATTGTGGCCGATCACGCCAATGCTCTCGCCCTCGTGGGCGGTGAAGGACACTCCCTTGACGGCGTGCACAATCCGCACGCCGCGCTGTCGCTGCAGGAGCGCGCGGGTGCTGCTGGCGGCCTTGCCGGAGGCGAACGTCTTGTACTTGATGTGCAGGTTGTCCACCACGACGGTGGGCCGGCCGATGCGGGTGGCAGTCTCAGTCACGGCCGTACCTCTCTTCGCCCTTCCAGAAGAAGACGACGCCGAACACGAAGGTCACGATGGAGGCGACGATCGCAACCCACCACATGAAGGGATAGATCTCGTTCCCGCTCACCATGTAGCCGCGCACCAGCGCGATGAAGTCGTGGATGGGGTTCAGCCGCGCGAGGGTGAGGATCTCGGGCTTGTCCGCGAGCACCTTCTCGAGTGAGAAGAAGATGCCGGAGGTGTAGAAGACCACCCGCGAGACCAGCGGGATGATCTGGGAGAGGTCCCGTACGTGCACCGTGAGCCGCGCGGTGATGAGGGCGACTCCCAGGTTGAACATGGTCATCAGCAGCATGACGGGCACGATCATGAGCCACCACCACGTCACCGGTTCACCGAACGCGATGAGGATCAGCGCCATCACGATCAGCATGGGGACAAGCTCGACGAACTGCCGGATCACAATGGCCACGGGTAGGAGAATGCGCGGGAAGCTGAGGCTGCGGACCAGGCTCTGCGCCCCCACGATGGCGTTCGAACCGCCCGACAGGGTCTTTGCGAAGTACTCGAAGATGAAGAACCCCACCACGATGAACGCCACGAAGTTATCTGGCCGCGTGGAGCTGTCGAGGATGAAGCCGAAGATGGTGCCGAACAGCGCGGCATTCAGGATGGGCTTGAGCACCACCCATCCCATGCCGAGCCGGTTCTCGCTCATCGACGCCTGCAGCCGGTAGCGCGCCATGGTGGAGGCGAAGTCGCGGCGACGCCACGCCTGGGCGAGGTACGTCGGCAGAGAGGGCCGCGCGCCCACGCGCTCTAGCCCATTCTCGTGCGCGTACGCCTCGAGGTCGGTTGTCGTCACTCTTCTCCCAGGGAAAGGCACTCATGCCGCGCAGAGGCGCTCACGAGTGCGGACACAGGCGCAATCAAATTACCAGCAGACCACCCGAGCTCACGCATCCGGGCCCGTTCAGATCCTCGCGAGCGCATCCAAGAACGCATCATTCTCGGCGCGTGTCCCCACCGTGACGCGCATCCCTTCGCCCGCAAAAGGCCGCACCAGGATCGCCGGTTCAGTGGCGCCAAGCGCCGATGCGATCTGTCCGGTGCGCTCACCCGCGGGCAACCACACGAAGTTGCCCTGCGCATCGGGCACTTCCCAGCCGGCCTCGCGGAGCGCATCGGCCACGCGAACGCGTTCCGCGACGACGGCCTCCACTCGCTCAAGCAGCTCGTCGCGCGCGTCCAGGGACACGAGCGCGGCCACCTGCGCCGGGGCGGACACCGAGAAGGGCGTGACGCAGGACTTGACGGGAGCGATCAGCGCCTCAGGCCCGGCCACGTAGCCCACTCGCAGCGCCGCCAGCCCGTACGCCTTCGAGAACGTGCGCGCGATCAGCAGGTTCGGGTGCCGCTGGAGGGCCGCGAGGCCAGCCACCGCATCGGCGTCACGCACGAACTCCACGTACGCCTCGTCGAGCACCACCAGCACCCGCCGCGGCACCGCGGCCATCAGCCGCTCGAACTCGTCGAGCCGCACCGCCGGCCCCGTGGGGTTGTTGGGCGAGCACAGCAGCATCACGCGCGTGGCATCCGTCACCGCCGCCGCCATCGCGTCCAGGTCGTGACGCGCGCCGGCCGTCAGCGGCACGGTCACCGCGGTGGCGCCCGTGATCGCGGCCAGGATTGGGTAGGCCTCGAAGCTCCGCCACGGGAAGATCACCTCGTCGCCCGGGCCGGTGTAGGCCTGGAGCACGTGCTGGAGCGCTGCGACCGAGCCGCCGCCCACCGCCACGGATTGCGCGCTCAGGCCCAGGTGCGCGCCGATGCGATCGTGCAGCTCCACCGCGAACATGTCCGGGTAGCGGTGCGCCACCTCACCGGCAGCGGCGACCGCCGCGGCGACGGCCGGCAGCGGAGCAAACGGCGTCTCATTGGACGACAGTTTGACCGGCGGGAGGCGGTTCGCGTCCCCGCGGGCGCCCGGAATGTAGGCCGGGAGCGCGGCGACGGCAGGTCTGGGGTGGGGGAGATCCATGTGCTCAGCATGGCAGGTGTGCCAGACTCGGTGCCATGAAATTCTTGGCTCAAGTGGCGGTCACCGCCGTCGCAGTATGGATCGCATCGCTACTCCCGCTCGACCTGGAGGTCTCCGGCGGAGAGGCCGAATGGTGGACCCGTGCGCTGGTCTATCTGGGCATCGGCGCCGTGATCGTGCTGCTCAACAAGATCATCAAGCCGATCCTGTCTGTGCTCGCCCTGCCCATCACTATTCTCACGCTCGGGCTGTTCGCGCTCGTGATCAGCTGGTTCATCCTGTGGCTGACCGCGTGGATCTCCTCCCACGTGGACTTCATGACGCTGTCCATTGGCGGCTTCTGGAAGACGCTGCTTGCCGCGATCGTGATCGGCATCGCCTCGGCAATCATCGGGTCGATCGTCGGAGCGAAACGGGACTGACCGCTACCGGCCTTCGCGCAGGCGATCTCGCCGCGACACGCCCCTGGGGCGCTTAGCGAAGGTGGGCACGTACTCACGGGTGGTGACCGACCCGCTTCCCAGAAATGCCGCCGCGCTGGCCTTCCAGGCGCGCATCGACGCGTGCGATGAGGCGTCGGCGGCCTGTGCCACCGCGACGTATGAGGTCACGGCGTGGGAGGGCAGCACTCCCAGCCCGGCGGTCGCCACCGCAGGGTCGGACGCCGCGCGCAGATCGGCGACCACGGTCGTCACGTGCGGCTGGTCGGCCGTGCCGCGCCCGTCGAGTTGATGCACGACCTCCTGCTCACTCGATAGGAGCAGGTATTGCACGCCCTCGCGGCACTCGATGCGGTCCGCGGGCGATCCGGCCGCCACCACGTGGGTGACGTTGAAGTCGTGGTCAACATCGGCCGCGATGGTCGCCGCCACGATTCCGCCCTGGCTGTGGCCCACGAGCATCACCGGCTCGTGGGGGAGCACCCCAGCGGCGGTCAACGCGTCGCGCACCAGCGCGGCGGTGTCGGTGTCCCCGCCATTGACCGCGACCAGGTTGGTGCGGTTGTCGAACGGTGACGCGTTCGTCAAGGAGAAGTCGTGGGTGCCGGGGATGCGCACGATGTGTGCGCGGGTGCCGTCTGGTTGCACCACCGTGTCGATCGCGACCGCGCCGTGCTCGCCGATCCTGACCTGACCGATGCCCTCGATGAGTTCCGTCACGCCGGAGGGGCCGGGCCGCTCGGCGGCGCTCCCAATGCTGGGCACCGCGCCCACGTACAACGGCTCGTTTCCGATGTGCTCGAGGAACCCCATCACCGCAGCCAACGACCTGACGTTTGCCTCGTAAATGCTCGGCAGCGGGCCACGCGGCGCATCGAGCGCGGCGAGAGCCAGCCCCACGGACCGTCCGTTCAGGTACCCGGTGGTGGGCGGCAGTCGGTCGGGCAGGAGCGCCTCCGCGCTACGGTCCGCGTGGTGCGCGCCGACGGTGAGCCCGACCGCCCCCATTTTCCACGCCAGCCCGGCTCTGGGGTGGCTCCTGAGCAGCGCATCGCCGATGCCGTCGCTGGCACGGGCGGCCGCGCCCCAGGCCGCGGCCTGAAGCTTCATGAGCGTGCCGTACTGCACGCGGGCGGGCAACGTGGCCGTCTCGAACAGGTCGCCTAGGGCGCGGCCCCACCACTGGCCGGCGCCGATGCGCTGGCGAGCGGCACCCTCGGCGTCCTCGTACGCGCGCGCCACCGCCGCCGTCCGCGCCGCGGCGTCCGCCAGGTCCGCCGCCACCGAGCCCACCCCGCCCGTGCCGTGAAGCGCGCCCGAGACCCCCGCATCGGCCGCTTGCAGCGCGGCCCGCACCTCGGGAACGGCGCGATGCATCGCGCCGTCGAGCCAAAAGGCGGCCATGCTCAGGTGGCCCGCGGCCTCGTCCACCTCGGCCGCCGCCCTCTCCAGCGTCCCGCTCGCCTGCTCCAGGTCTTCGGTGAGCGCCGCGTGACCGCCCGCGCCCCCGCTCACCGCGATGGGAGGATGCGGCGGGTGCGTGCTCACAGCTGACCCGCGGACCACGCGGCCATGCGGGCGCGCTGCCAGTCGTCGCGGCAGTCGTCGACGGTGACGAGCAGCCGCCGCACGCGGACCTCCACCTCGGCGAGCTCGGAGCGGTACTCGGCGGCCGCCGCAGACACCCACCACACCTCCTGGGCCGTGACGAGCGACGCGAGCGCCCGACTGAGCGCCGCGTGGGCGTGGTCCAGCGGGTAGATGGGCAACACCAGCACTGGTGGCGACTCGGTGGCGAGGGCGGTCATGGCATGACGGTAAGGACGGCCACGCAGGCGCGTGACGGCCCATGGCGCAACTGTGGATAACTCTTGGGCCCCCGCACGGGTGCGCATGGAACAATGGTCGCCGTGACTGACTGGAACCCCTCCGCCCTCGTGCCCCTCACCGACGTGGAGCCCGCCATCGCGCTGGGGCCGCTCGACGGCCGCTACCGCCCCGTGGCCGCGCCGCTCGTCGACCACCTCTCGGAGCCCGCGCTCAACCGCGCGCGGTTGCACGTCGAGGTCGAGTGGTTCATCCACCTGTGCGCGACCGATGCCGTTCCCGGCGTGCGGGCGCTGACCGACGACGAGGTCGCGCTGCTGCGGTCGATCCCGGCGACCTTCGGCGGGGCAGAGATTGCCGAGCACGCCGAGATCGAGAAGGTCACGGTCCACGACGTCAAGGCCGTCGAGTACTTCATCAAGCGCCGCCTCAAGGGCACGTCGCTCGAGGGCTTGAGCGAGCTCGTGCACTTCGCGTGTACCTCCGAGGACATCAACAACCTGTCGTACGCGCTGATGGTGAAGGGCGCGGTCGAGCAGGTGTGGACGCCCGCCGCCACCGCGCTGGTGTCGGACATCGCGGCGCTCGCGCGCTCGGCGAAGGCGGTGCCGATGCTGTCGCGGACCCACGGCCAGACTGCGACGCCCACCACGCTGGGCAAGGAGATCGCGGTGCTCGCCCACCGTCTTGAACGCCAGCTCTCCCGGGTGCGGCGCCAGGAGTACCTGGGCAAGATCAACGGCGCGACCGGCACGTTCGGCGCGCACACGGCCGCCGTGCCCGGCACCGACTGGATCGCGGTGTCGCGCACCTTCGTCGAGGGCCTGGGGCTCACCTGGAACCCGCTCACCACGCAGATTGAGAGCCACGACTGGCAGGCCGAGCTGTACGCCGACGTCGCGCGGTTCGGCCGCGTGCTGCACAACCTCGCGACCGACGTGTGGACCTACATCTCCCTCGGGTATTTTGCGCAGGCCGCCGCCAAGGGCTCAATCGGCTCGAGCGCGATGCCGCACAAGATCAACCCCATCCGCTTCGAAAACGCCGAGGCCAACCTCGAGATCGCGGCCGCGCTGTTCGACACCCGGGGCGCCACTTTGGTGACGTCGCGACTCCAGCGCGACCTCACCGACTCGACCTCGCAGCGCAACATCGGCGTCGCCTTTGGCCACTCACTGCTGGCGATCGACAACGTGCGCCGCGGCCTCACGACGCTGTCCGTCAACGAGGACGCTCTCGCCGCGGACCTCGACGCATCGTGGGAGGTGCTCGCGGAGCCCATCCAGT
>JBKBNW010000022.1:0-17596 GCA_046295115.1 Demequina sp. | reverse complement strand
AAGCACGGCTCCCAGAACCGCGTGCGGCGCTCGTAGCCGATGCTGAGGGGGCTCGCGAAACCTCGCTGGAACCCGATCAGGTCGGCGCTGAAGTTCGCCACCCACGTCGGCAGGTCCAACAGTGCGCAGTCGACGTCGATCCAGAACACGGGGCGATCGGGGTAGGTCTCGCACATGTGGGCAAGGAATGCGACCTTCCGGCGGCAGATGTCCGCCCAGTCCTGGCCCGGCTCCTTCACAATCTCGCGGACCTCGTGCTCGATGCCGAGCCGATCGAGGTTGCGCCGGAGCCGCTCGGCGTGAGTGCTGTAGTGCGCATCGGCCGTGTGGAAAGAGCACACGATCGGGTCCGTGGTTCCCACGGTCGCCTCCCCATCCGCGCCGGGTCTGGTGCGCGGTCCACGGCCACCGTAGAACGGCCCTCTGAACGCGCGATGGCGAGGCAATGAATGCCTGGTGACGGGCGCATCGGCCGTCCGCACGTGGGCCAATGCACGCGCCCGCAGACGCGAGAAGGCCCGACTCCTCAGGGGGGGTGAGGAGCCGGGCCCGGTGCTACGCGCCTGCCCGGTGAGGGCGGCTGCGCAGCACGCGCTCTCGTGCGTACGACCCGGGATCGCCGGGCGCCGCTCGAGCGCGGTCTAGAGGTAGCCTGCGCTACTTGTCGGCCTTCGCCGTCGCGTCGACCGGGATGCCCGGTCCCTGCGTGGCAGAGATGGCCGCCTTGATGATGTAGCGGCCCTTCGAGGCCGACGGCTTGGCGCGCTGGACCTCGTCGAGCACGGCCTGGAAGTTCTCGAGCAGCTTGTCGTCGCCGAACGAGGCCTTGCCGATCACCGTGTGAAGGTTGGCGTGCTTGTCGACGCGGAACTCGATCTTTCCGCCCTTGATGTCGGACACGGCCTTGACCACATCCATCGTCACGGTGCCGGTCTTGGGGTTCGGCATGAGCCCACGCGGACCGAGCACGCGGCCAAGACGGCCGACCTTGCCCATGAGGTCCGGAGTGGCCACAACGGCGTCGAAGTCCTGACGGCCGCCCATGACCTCTTCGATGAGCTCGTCGCCACCGACGATGTCGGCGCCCGCCTCACGGGCCGCCTCTGCCTTGTCACCGTTGGCGAAGACCAGGACCCGAGCGGTCTTGCCTGTGCCGTGGGGCAGGATGACGGTGGAACGGACCGACTGGTCCGCGTGACGCGGGTCGACGCCGAGCTTGAACACGACGTCGATGGTCGAGTCGGTGTTCTTGGAGGACGTCTTCTGGGCGAGGCGCACGGCCTCGATGGGGGTGTAGAGCTGGCTACGGTCGACGAGCTGAGCTGCGTCGCGATAAGCCTTGGAGCGCTTGGACATCTGCTTCTCTTTCCTGTGCAGTCGTGGTGCGGGGCAGCGCGCCCCCTCCCACTGGGGTGTTGCTAGTTAACGGTGATGCCCATCGAGCGCGCAGTGCCCGCGATGATTTTCGCGGCCGCGTCGATGTCGTTGGCGTTGAGGTCGGCCATCTTCTGCTCGGCGATCTCGCGCACCTGAGCATTGGTCAGCGAGCCGACCTTGTCGGTGTGCGGAACTCCGGAGCCCTTGGGGACTCCAGCGGCCTTCTTGATGAGCTCTGCTGCCGGCGGGGTCTTCGTGATGAACGTGAAGGAACGGTCTTCATAGACCGTGATCTCCACGGGGATCACGTTGCCGCGCTGCGACTCGGTGGCCGCGTTGTAGGCCTTGCAGAACTCCATGATGTTGACGCCGTGCTGTCCGAGGGCGGGGCCCACGGGCGGCGCAGGGTTTGCGGCGCCGGCCTGGATCTGGAGCTTGATCAGACCAGCGACCTTCTTCTTCGGTGCTGCCATGATGGATTCGGGTCCTTCTGTGATTCGTCGCGGCCCATGCCGCTTGGCTTGCTAGCGAAAAACTAGATCTTGGTGACCTGGTTGAACGCCAGCTCGACCGGGGTCTCCCGGCCGAAGATGGAAACGAGGACGTGGAGCTTCTGGGACTCCACGTTGATCTCGGAGATGGTGCCGGGCAGGGTTGCGAACGGCCCATCGACGACGGTGATCGACTCGCCGACAACGAAGTCGACCTCGACCTGCTTGGACTGCGACTCAGCGCCCTCCTCGGCGGCCGCCGCGGCCTTCTCGGCCGGGGCGAGCATGCCGTACACCTCGTCGAGCGTAAGCGGCACGGGCTGGTGGGCGTGACCCACAAACCCGGTGACTCCGGGCGTATTGCGCACGGTGCCCCATGACTCGTCGGTCAGGTACATGCGCACCAAGACGTATCCGGGCATGCGCACACGGTTGACCACCTTGCGCTGGCCGCCCTTGATCTCGGTGACGTCCTCCATGGGGACCTCGACCTGGAAGATGTAGTCCTCCATGTGGAGGCTCTCGCGGCGGTGCTCGATGGCCTGCTTCACGCGCTTCTCGTGGCCCGAGTAGCTGTGCACGACGTACCAGTCGCCGTCCTGCATGCGCAGTTCGGCGCGGAACTCTTCTCCGGGGTCGGCCACGGGCTCGTCGAGTTCGATGGGCTCGTCCTCGAGAATCTCGAGCGCAGCGTCCGCCGCGGGGGCCTCGTCGACATCGCCGGGGACGGTGTCGTCGTCGCCCTCGATCACCGCATCGGCCGGGGCGTCCGAGAGGGATGCCTCGTCGACCGCAGGGGTGGTCTCCTCGGTGGGCTCGTCGGCCGCCGCCTGGGCGCGGTCGGTCGGCTCCGCAATGTCGGCGGCCAGCTCATCGAGCTCGTCGCCGGCGGAGTCGAACTTGTCGTCACTCACCAGTCACCACTTCCTTTTCAGACGGCGGTCAGCCGCTAAATACCGTCGCTGCTAGCCAGTTGAACACGAAATCCATCGCAAACACGATGAGCATCATCACCGCGACGAACGCCAACACGACCCAGATGTACCGAATGAGCTCTTCGCGGGTCGGGGTGACCACGCGCTTGAGCTCAGAGATGACCTGGCGCACGAACAGCGCGATGCGACCGAAGATGTTCCGGTCCTCGCGGGACTCGTGCCGCGGGTCCTTCTCTCCGGAATCCGTCACGGCAGATTCGCTCACCGGGCAATCCTTCGTTTGAGGGGGTTGGACACACGCGGACGCGCCGCGCTCTGCAGGGCAGGAGGGACTCGAACCCCCAACCGTCGGTTTTGGAGACCGATGCGCTACCAATTGCGCCACTGCCCTACGGGGGCGTTGGGGCCCCCGACCGGCAATCGACCGACCGTCACGAAGGCGCGAGCCATCATGACGCCTGTCAATCGCCGAATGGCAATAGTACGGGTTCCGGGCTGGGATTGCGAACCCGGCCCCCGCATCGGCCGCCCGTCGGGACGTACGAGTCACAGTCGATACGTGGCGAGGAGCGATATCGACCGTCGCCACGTACGGTCAGTGTGTCATGCGTGGCGAAGGACGGTCCGCGAGAAAGCTCGCCACCTCGGCGCCCACGTCAATCGCATCGCTGCCCAGTACCTCGGCCGCCGCGAAGCGCAGGACCGGCAACCTTCCGGCCACCACCCGACGGCCTCTCCGCCGATCCCGGACGAACGATTCGGGCCCCTGGTGAAAAGCGCGGCCGTCGATCTCGACCACCACGCGGTCGTCGACCACGAGGTCGACTCTCCCCACACCCGTGATGAACCGTTGCGGGTGGACCGCCAGTCCTCGCCGCACGATATCGAGCCTCGCAAGCGTCTCACCTGGCGACTCTGCACGGCCGTCCGCGTGGGCAAGCAGCCAGGCACGACGGTCCGCCGAGGTGGAGTGAAAGGCCGCGACCTGAGCCATGCTGACCTTTCCCGCGTGCAACGCCGCGTCCACCGCGACAAGGTGTGCACGCTCGTCGAGACAGCGGCCCGCCTCATCAAGGGCTGTCGCCACCGAGGCAACGGGTGGAGTCCCTGGCGACGGAGCGCGCCTTGCCTTGGCGTAATGCAGGTGCACTCCACGCGCCCGTCGGCCCGCCGTGGTGTACCCGCTGCGCACTCCGAGGTGGAGGGTCC
This sequence comes from Demequina sp., assembly GCA_046295115.1. Lineage (GTDB taxonomy): Bacteria > Actinomycetota > Actinomycetes > Actinomycetales > Demequinaceae > Demequina. The sequence continues at coordinate 13,584 of JBKBNW010000022.1, read as the reverse complement.
GAGTCGGTCTGAGCAGGGATATGCCGTGACGCGCCAGAGCCGTGACGCAGGTCAGCTCGCCGCTGAGGTCGGTGGCGAGCACTAACGAGGCGTCTGCTCCCGGCAGCATCAGCACCCCGCGGCGACCTCTGACGGCAAGCCCTCCGGCGACCGCGCTCTTGATGGCGTGCGGCGAGCACCCACTGGCCAGCAGCGCCGCGGTGCGTGCCACTCCTCCTGCGCCCTCGAGTACTCCCACCACCGTCATGTCTCGACTGTGGCGCGGGCGACAGCCTCCGTGGCGGGCGGGAGGGGAATCTGTGGACAACTCGCGCCCGTCCTCACGTATGGACCGCTGTGCGTGCGTGACGAGCGCGTGAACCGACCGAGTCCACGTACGGCCGGTGCGCTCATACGTGGGGACGGGCGAACGGGGCCGATGCGCGGGCGACCCCGCGGATTCCGGCCCCGCCGGGGGTTGCCCCGCAGAGCAGACGTGGAACAATCGGAGCTGTGACCGCAAAGAACCGTGTTTCCGCCCGCCTCGGCGCCATCGCGCCCTCCGCTACGCTCGCCGTCGATGCCAAGGCGAAGGCCCTCAAGGCCGCCGGCCGGCCGGTCATCGGGTTCGGCGCGGGAGAGCCCGACTTTGCGACGCCCCAGTTCATCGTGGACGCCGCGATCGAGGCCGCCAAGGACCCGCGCAACCACCGCTACACGCCAGCCGCCGGCCTGCCAGACCTGCGCCAGGCGATCGCTGACAAGACCATGCGCGACTCCGGCTACGAGATCGACCCGGCCTCCACGCTGGTCACCAACGGTGGCAAGCAGGCCGTGTTCCAGGCCTTCGCCGCCGTGCTCGACCCGGGCGACGAGGTGCTGCTGCCCGCGCCGTATTGGACCACCTACCCCGAGGCGATCTCGCTCACGGGCGCGACTCCCGTCGAGGTGTTCGCCGGCGCGGAGCAGGACTACCTGGTGACGGTGGAGCAGCTCGAGGCCGCGCGCACCGACGCGACCAAGGCGCTGTTGTTCTGCAGCCCCTCGAACCCCACCGGGGCGGTCTACTCCGCCGACCAGACCAAGGCCATCGGGGAGTGGGCGCTGAGCCACGGCATCTGGGTCATCACCGACGAGATCTACGAGCACCTGCTGTACGACGACGCGGAGTTCACCCCGATGCTGTCCGTGGTGCCCGACCTCGCCGACACCTGCATTGTCGTCAACGGCGTGGCCAAGACCTACGCGATGACCGGCTGGCGGGTCGGCTGGATGGTGGGCCCGATGGACGTCATCAAGGCGGCCACCAACTTCCAGAGCCACCTCACCTCGAACGTCGCGAACGTGTCACAGCGGGCCGCGATCGCCGCGCTGCAGGGAGGTCTCGAGGAGGTCCAGCAGATGCGCACCGCCTTCGACCGCCGCCGCAAGACCATGGTCGAGATGCTGCGCGCGATCGACGGCTTCGAGGTGCCCACCCCCAAGGGCGCGTTCTACGCCTACCCGTCGGTCGAGGGCGTGCTGGGCCGTGAGATCCGCGGCAAAGTGCCCACTACGTCCGCCGAACTCGCCGCGATCATCCTCGAAGAGGCCGAGGTCGCGATTGTGCCAGGCGAGGCCTTCGGCCCCTCCGGATACGCGCGCCTCAGTTACGCGCTGGGCGACGAGGACCTCGCCGAGGGCGTGGGTCGCATCCAGGAGCTCCTTGCTTAATCGCGTCGATACCTGGACTAATGGCCGGTATTGCAGGTCAGAATCGGCCGTACGGCCGATGTGCGAGCCGACGTGGACAGCGCTAGCGTCGTGGGCATGAGCGACAGCGCGATCAAGGTCACGGACCTGCGCAAGACATATGGGACCAAGCACGCCGTCGATGGCGTCGACCTGGAAGTGCAGCGCGGCGAAGTGTTCGCCCTGCTTGGGCCCAACGGGGCCGGCAAGTCGACCGCCGTGGAGATCATGGGCGGGTTCCGCAAGCGGACGGCTGGCGACGTGAAGGTGCTCGGCATCGACCCCGCGCACCCCACCCGCGAGTGGCGGGAACGGCTCGGTGTGATGTTGCAGTCGACCACTGGTCACAGCGTGCTCACCGCGCGCGAGGCACTACACCACGCCGCCCGCCTCTACCCAAACCCCCGGGACGTCGACGAGGCACTCGAGGCTGTGGGCCTCACCGAGAAGGCCAACGCCAAGCCGCAACTGCTCTCCGGCGGCCAGCGGCGGCGCCTTGACGTCGCGCTCGCGGTGATGGGCAACCCGGAGCTGGTGTTCCTCGACGAACCCACCACCGGGTTCGACCCCGAGGCGCGGCGACAGTTCTGGACCCTGATTGAGTCGCTCCGCGACCAGGGGACAACCATCCTGCTCACCACGCACTATCTCGACGAGGCGGATCGGCTCGCCGACCGCATCGGCATCATCGCCGACGGTTCGATGGTCGCCCTGGACACCCCGGAGGGCCTGCGCGCCCGCGCGACCGATGCGTGGGTCAGTTGGATGGACGGGGGCGTCTCTCACCAGCAAGCCACGCCCACCCCCACCGCGTTCCTGCGGGACCTACTGAGCCGCCACGACGGCGAAATCTCGCGACTGCAGGTCACTCACCCGTCCCTCGAAGACGTCTATCTGGATCTGATCGGCGCGGCGCAAGCCGAGGCCGCGGCCGAGGCCCAGCAGGAGGTGGCGCGATGAGTGCGCTTGATACGCGGCAATCGCCACGCTGGGGCTCGCTGGTCGCCGACCGGGTGGTGCTCGAGCTCAAGGAGTTCACCCGCTCCCGCGAGCAGATGATCTTCATCTTTGCCTTCCCCATGATCTTCCTCGTGCTGTTCGGCACGATCTTTGGGGGCCAGACGCTGGGCAACACCGAGGTGACGTTCGCGCAGTACTTCTTGGCGGGCATGATCGCTACCGGAATCCTCAACACGGGGTTCCAGTCGCTCGCGATCTCGCTGTCGATCGACCGCGACGACGATCTGCTCAAGCGCATCTACGCCACTCCCCTGCCCGCGACCGCGTACTTCACCGGCAAGATCGCGCAGGTCTTGCTCGTGTCGATCGTGCAGATCGCGATCCTGCTGGCGCTCGGTGTGGCGATGTACGACCTCACCCTCCCGACCGACGCCGGCCGTTGGTGGACGTTCACCTGGGTGTTCCTGCTTGGCACCGCTGCGTCAAGCGCGGTAGGCATCGCCACCTCGTCGCTGCTGCGCAACGGCAAGGCCGCGTCCGCAATCCTCACCCCGGTGGTGCTGTTTCTGCAGTTCACCTCCGGCGTCTTCTTTGTCTTCACGCAACTACCCAGCTACTTGCAGACCGTCGCGGAGATCTTCCCGTTGAAGTGGCTGGCACAGGGGATGCGTTCGGTGTTCCTGCCGGAGTACTTCGAGGGCCAGGAGGCCCACGGCTCGTGGGAACACCCCATGACCGTCGTCATGCTCAGCGTGTGGTTCGTGCTCGGCCTGGTCGTGGCCGTCCGCACATTCCGGTGGATGCGCGCCGACGACAACTGACCCGTGCTCCCGTCTGAGAGTCGGCTCAGGCGTCCACCGCCATACTTGGGACCATGAACCGTCCCAGCCTCCGCACGCTCGCGGTCGTGGCAGGCTTTCTCGGCGTGAGCATGGTCGTCGCGGGCACCGCGAGCGCAATGGTGGGTGCCCCGGCCGATGCGCCGATCGCCACCGCGGTGGAGCTCCATCAGAAGGACCCGGGGTCGGTAACGCCGCCTATTGAGGCGGACGGCTCGATCGCCGCGCCCCACGCCGACGCCCCGCCGCCGGTTGAGGTGGGACCCGCTGCGATCGAATGCAGCGAGGCCGGCGTATGCGAGGCCGCGCCGCCACGAGTCTCCAGCGCCCCCGGTGCCGACGACTCGCAGAGCCCTCCCACCGCGCCGCAGGCCCACCGCGACACAAGAACTCCCGGCTCATGCGACTGGCCCCACCCCCCAGCTCGCCCCGCCGAGGGCGCTGCCGCGGACGAGTGGCAGCGCACCCTCGACGCCTGGGTCGACCAATGGCAGGCGACGGCGCAGGCATGCGGGTGGCACGGTGGCCAGAAGGCCGGAGCTCAAGACGGCGAGGTGTGGAAGCGGCACCAAGGCGGCCACTCCGAGCAGCACAGGCACGAGCGGGACCGCGGCCGCGTGCACCCGTCCGGCCCCGAGCGCGAGCTGCCGGCGACGCGAGACGCGTGGACCGACAAGCGGGACCACCGCGACCGCTGACTGACATGCCGACGACGACCGGGGCGCTAGCGTAGGCGCAGGAGGGTCTCTCATCGCGCGCCTGCTCGAACGCATCGCACACCCGGCACGACGCATGTCCGTCCGGGCGCGGGTGCTTGCCTACCTCGTGGGTCTCACCGCCGCCGCCCTGACCATCGCAGGCATCACCGCGTTCGGGATCGAGCGGGCCCGCATCGACGCGACCATCGTGGACGGCCTCGCGCTGCGCACCGAGGCGTTCATCGAGCTCGCCGAATCACCCGACCCCACCACCGGCGAGCCCTATGCGTCCTCCGAGGACCTCATGCGCGAGGCGATGATCCGGGTCGTCGCCACGCGCACCGAGAGCGCGGTCGCGCACGTGGGCACGGTCGCCCGGTTCGTCCCCTCCTACCCCCAGCGGCTGCGGCTCACGGACGACCCGGAGTTCCTGCAGGCCGCCGCCACGCACGCTTCCCCGAGCGTCGTGGTGCGCGAGGTGGTGACCCAGATGGGCGACTACCGGTACGCGGCAGTCCCCATCGTCGAGCCAGATGGCGACATCGTCGCGGTGTTCACGATCGCCACCGACCGCGGTGCGCTCGTGGAGAACCTGACGCAGACCTTCCGCATGTACGCCCTGGTCGCGCTCGTCGCACTCGCCATGATCGGCGTGATCGGCTGGACCACGGTGGGCCGCATGCTGCGCCCGATCTCGGTGCTGGAGGGCAAGGCGCGACACATCAGCGAGCACGACCTCGCGGAGCGCATCCCCGTGACGGGGCACGACGACCTGGCGCGGCTGTCGCGCACCGTCAACGCGATGCTCGACCGGCTCGAACGGGCCTTCGCCGACCAGCGGCGACTGCTCGACGACGCCTCCCATGAACTGCGCACGCCACTCGCGATCATGCGCACCAACCTCGAGCTCATCGAGCCCCGGGATCCGGACGAGGTGCTGCGCGTGCAAAGCGACCTGCTCGACGAGGTGGACATGATGTCGCGGCTGGTCGACGACCTCGTGACCCTGGCCAAGTCGGACCGGCCCGAGTTTGTGCTCCGCGAGGAGGTGGCGCTGGGCGATCTCACGACCACGACGTTGGCGCGCGCGCAGGCGCTGGGAGATCGGGACTGGCAGTTGGATTCCGTGGCCGACGCGACGGTGCGCGTGGATGCTCAGCGCATCACGCAGGCGTGGCTGCAGCTCGCCGCCAACGCCGTGAAGTTTTCGGCACCCGGCTCGACGGTGGCACTGGGCTCTGAGGTGGCGCGCACCGAGGTGCGGCTGTGGGTGCGCGACGAGGGCCGCGGCATCGCGGCGGAGGATCAGGAGCGCGTGCTCGAGCGGTTCCACCGGGTGGACTCGGAGGCGGAGGGGGCCGGGCTCGGGTTACCCATCGCGGCTGCCATTGCGCTCGCCCACGGCGGCCGACTCGCGGTGACGTCGCGGCTGGGTGTGGGTTCGACCTTCACACTGGTGATTCCCAGAAACGGAGGCGAGGCATGATCAGGATGCTGCTGGTCGAGGACGAGGCCAGGCTGGTAGATACCCTTGTCAAGGGGCTGCGCACTGCGGACGTCGACGCCACGGCGGTGCGGACCGGCCGCGACGGTCTACAACTCGCGCTCGAGGGCGACTTCGACATCATGGTGCTCGACATCGGCCTGCCGGATCAGGAGGGCTTCACGGTGCTTCGCCGGCTGCGGGCCGCTGGCTCCGACCTACCGGTCATCATCCTCACGGCCCGCACCTCCGCCGAGGACACGGTGCGCGGGCTCGAGCGCGGTGCCGACGACTACATGGCGAAGCCGTTCTCCTTCGACGAGTTGGTCGCGCGGGTGCGGCTGCGCTCTCGCGTGCGGCCTGAGGAACACCACTCGGCCGCCCAGCTCATTCGGGTGGGCCGCTGCGAGCTCGATCCGATCGAGCGCACTCTCACGTGCGAGGGACTCGACGTGCCGCTCAGTCCCCGCGAGTTCCAACTCGCGCACCTGTTGATGGCGCGCGGCGGCCAGGTGGTACCGCGCGCAGACGCGCTCCAAGAGGTGTGGGGATCGGCCGCCAGGGACAACGTCCTGGACGTCTACATCCGCTACCTCCGCACTCACCTGGGCCCCCACGCAATCGAGACTGTGCGAGGCGTTGGGTACCGGTTTGTCGGTTGAGCATCCGGCATACGGCCGATGCGCGTGCCGGCGCGTGGGCCTACGCTGAGGCCTCATGGACTTGAGGCCACCGCGGTGGAGCGACGCGCTCGTCGCGAGCGGGCTGTTGGCTTTAAGCATCATGTGGGCGGCTTCCCTCACCGGCTTCCAGTACGCGGAGGTCCGGCCCATCGATCCGCTTGGGTACGCGCTGCTGGTCGCGATGGTGATCCCACTGCTGTGGCGCCAGCGCTACCCTCGCGCCGTGCTGTGGCTCACCGGCGCGGCGTGGATGATCGTCGTAGGGCTCGGCTACGAGGCGACGCCGGCAATGCTCGGGATGTTCCTCGCGATCTACGGCATCGCGTCCTACATGCCGCGGTCCACCGCCGTGCGTCACTGCGCGGGGCTGCTGGGCGTGATGCTGGCGTGGACGGGGGTAGGCACCCTTGCCACCGAGGCGGTGCCCACCAGCGCGGTGTTCGCCATCCCCGTCGCCGTGATCGTGCCGTTCGCAATCGGGGTCGGCGACCGCCGCCGCCGCCAGCGCGTCAGCGAGCTCGAGGTCGCGCACGCGCGCCGGGAACAGGCCGGGTATGAGGCCGCCACCGACGCCGTAAGGGCCGAGCGCGCACGCATCGCACGCGAGCTTCACGACGTGGTCGCGCACGAGATCACCGTGATGACACTGCAGGCCGAGGGGGCTCGCCGCCGCTTGGGGACCGGGCACGACGAGCTGGCCGAGACACTCGCGACCATCGCCGCGTCGGGACGCACCGGGCTCGAGGAGATGCAGCGCATGATCGGGGTCCTGCGCGCCTCCGAGCTCGAGGCGAACCAGCGCGTGGACTCCGACCGTGCCCTCGCCACCGGTGCCGACCTCCCTGGCGCATCGGACGTCGACGGCCTGTCGCCAATGCCGTCCCTCGCAGCCCTTCCCAGGCTGGTACGCCATGTCCAGGAGTCCGGGCTGCCCGTCACCCTCGAGATCTCTGGCTCCGCGCACGTGCCGGCCGGCGTCGAGGTGAGCGCCTACCGCATTGTGCAGGAGGCCCTCACTAACTCGCTCAAGCATGCCGGCCCAGGGGCGCGCGCCGAGGTGATCGTCAAGCGCACGGCCGATGCGGTACACATCAGCGTCGAGGACGATGGACGGGCGATCACCGGGGAGGGGCCGCGCCTGCCCGGCGGCCACGGGCTCACCGGCATGGCGGAGCGAGTCCAGGCGCTCGGCGGCGCGCTGTCCCACGGGCCCCGGCGCGGCGGGGGTTTTCAGGTGCATGCCGTGCTGCCGTCGGGCGATGATCAGGTGTCGGGCGCTGCGTCGCAAAACAAGCCTGCAGCGGCGACCTCAGAAGGGACAGTGACGTGATTCGTGTGGGGCTGGTCGACGACCAGGCAATGGTGCGCGTGGGGCTACGAATGATCCTCGAGTCCGAGGCCGACATCGAGATCGTGGGTGAGGCCGCAGACGGCGCGGATGCACAGGCCTTGGTCCGTGACCTCACCCCCGATGTGGTGCTGATGGACATCCGCATGCCCGGCATGGACGGCCTGGCGGCGACCGAGCAGGTGCTTGCCGCCCACCCCGGGGCGCGCGTGGTGATCCTCACCACCTTCGACGACGACGAGTACCTCTACGAGGCGCTGCGCGTGGGGGCCTCCGGCTTCCTGCTCAAGAGCGCCGACGGCGACACCCTCGTGAACGCGGTGCGGGTGGTCGCGGCCGGCGAGGCGCTGCTCGCCCCCGAGGTGACCCGCCGGGTCATCGAGCGGTTCGCGGCATCCGTGCCCGTCGAGGCTCCCGGGCAGGGCGGGGTGCACGTGCCGTCGCCCGAGGCGATCGGTGACCTCTCCGACCGCGAGGTCGAGGTACTTCAGTTGATCGCGCGGGGCATGTCGAATCAAGAGATCGCCTCCGAGCTATGGGTATCGTCGACAACGGTGAAGACGCATGTCAGCCACATCCTCACCAAGCTCGGCGTCCGCGACCGCGTTCAAGCAGTCGTGGAGGCGTACGAGTCCGGCATCGTGGTACCTAAGGGCTGACCCCAGGGTCATCCCTGAGGACGAGCGGGCGGAACCGTCCTCACGAGGGATACCCGCGCGTCGGCCCCAATTGGCACACTTGTCCCTGTTCGCCTCACCCCGACGAAAGGCCCCCCATGACCCAGACCGCGACCCCCGTGCTCGCTGCTGCGATGCGTGACGGATACAAGGACTACGGTTTCGGCGAGGCGGCCGTGCGTGCGCTGGACGGCATCAACATCGATATCGCCCGTGGCGAGTACACCGCGATCATGGGGCCCTCTGGCTCCGGCAAGTCGACCCTGCTGCACACCCTCGCGGGGCTCGACCGGCTCACGGCCGGTTCCTCGACGATCGCCGAGACCACGATCACGCAGATGTCGGAGGCGGAGATCACCGAGGTGCGGCGCAAGTACATCGGGTTCGTGTTCCAGTCGTTCAATCTGATCCCGTCGCTGAACGCCCGGGAGAACATCACCCTGCCGCTCGACATCTCCGGCACCGACGTCGACAAGGCGTGGTTCGACGAGATCGTCACCATCCTCGGCCTGGGCGACCGGCTTACCCACCTGCCCGCGGAGCTGTCTGGCGGCCAGCAGCAGCGCGTCGCGGTCGCCCGTGCGCTCGTAGCGCGACCCGAGATCATCTTCGCCGACGAGCCGTCCGGCAACCTCGACTCGCGGTCCGGCTCCGAACTGCTGTCCTTCATGCGGCGTGCCGTGACGGAGTTCGGCCAGACCATCGTGATGGTCACGCACGACCCGACGGCCGCCGCGTACGCGGACCGCATCGTCTTCCTTGAGGACGGTCAGATCGTGGACGAGATGCGGGAGCCGACGGCGGAGCGCGTGCTGGACCGCATGAAGAAGATGGGGCACTAGGCCGCGATGTTCAAGATTGCGCTCAAGTCCGTTCGGCACAACCCCAAACGGCTGATCCTCACCGCGGTCGCCGTGGCCCTCGGCGTGTCCTTGGTCGCGGCCTCGCACACCTTCACCAATGCGCTGTCGTCCGGCTTCTCTGGCCTGTTCTCCGACATCTACGCCGCAACCGACGTGATCGTCGAGGAAGACCCAGACGGCGACGAGTCCGAGGGTGGCAGCCCGTTCGCCGTGACCGCAGGCATCTTCGCGCCGACGGACGTCGACGACATCGCGGCGGTGGAGGGTGTCGACATCGCCGTGGGCGGCATTCAAGTTCCCGGGGCCGTGCTGCCGCCACAGACGGACGACGCCGCAAGCGACCCGTTCGCCACCGGCGGGCCGCCGAGCCAGTTGTTCAACTGGACCGGGATCCCAGCGGTCGACCAGTCCACACTGATCGACGGCCGGGGCCCAGAGTCCGACGGCGAACTGGTTCTCGACGTCGACTCAGCCCCATCGCTGGGATACGCGATCGGCGACACCGTGCGGATCGCCACCGAGGATGGGGTGACCGAGTTCGAGCTCGTGGGTACCGTTCGGTTCGGTGAGACCAACAGCCTCCAGGGCGCAACTCTCGGCTACATGACCGCTGCGGACGCGCACCTGCTCGCGGACGACCCGAACTTCCAGCAGGTCAGCGTGATCGTCACCGAGGACGCGAATGCCGATGCGGTCGTCGACCGCCTCGCGAACGTGCTGCCCGAGGGCACTCGCGCGATCACCGGCGAGGACAAGGCGGCGGAAGAAACCGAGGCCCTCGACGAGGTGCTGAACTACGTCGACGTCTTCGCCATCGCCTTCGCGCTCATCTCGCTGTTCGTGGGCGCGTACATCATCGTCAACACGTTCCGCATCATCGTCACCCAGCGCACCCGAGAACTGGGGCTCATGCGCGCGATCGGCGTCACGGGTCGCCAGGTCCGGACCATGATCCTGCTCGAGGCACTGGCAGTCGCGGTCCTGGCGTCGACCATTGGCATCGTGATGGGCTACCTGCTCGCCCTTGCGGCTGCGGGAATCGTGAGCATGTTCGCGGGCGACATCTTCGGCACTCTCACGCTGCCGCTCGATGCGGTGCTGTGGGCCTACGGGCTTGGCACGCTGGTGACGCTCGTCGCGGCCCTGATGCCGGCCATCACCGCCTCGCGCATCTCCCCCATGGAGGCGCTGCGCGAGTCCGCCACCAGCGGCAAGAAGCCGCTGAAGGTACGTAATATCGTGGGTGCCGCGCTGGCCCTCGTGGGCGCGATCACCATCACCACGGGCCTGTACGCGGGGCTCGAGCGGCCGTACATTTACGTCGGGATCGGGGCGGTGCTGCTGGTGCTGGGCACCACCTTGCTCGCCGCCCAGGTCCTGGTGCCCATGGCGTACGGGCTGCGCCACCTGCTGACCCGGATGTTCGGCGTGGACGGCAAACTCGCGGCGAACAACATCAGGCGGGAGCCGCGCCGCAGCGCCAACACCGCCGCGGCCTTGATGATCGGCGTCATGCTGCTCGCCCTCGTCGCGACGTTCACCGAGTCGCTCAAGACCGTGGTCACCGCGCAGTTCCAGCAGACAGAGGCGGACTTCTTCGCGTTCTCCACCCAAGGCGCCCTCCCGGCGGGAGCCATCGACGTGATCGAGGGAGTCGACGGCGTCGAGTTCGCCTCGAGCCTTGGCATCGACGCCGCGTCGTACGAGGGCGAGCTGCTACCCGTCGCCACGATCGACCCCGAGACCGCCGACGCCGCCTTCAACTACAACAACGATCCCGCCTTCACCGAACTCGATGGCGGCGTGTTCGTCGACCCAGGCGCGCAGGACCGCGGCATCGAGTTAGGCGACGAGATCACACTCGAGGGGCCGGAGGGCTCGGCGACGCTCACCGTCACCGGCCGGTACCTCAGCGAGGGCGACGCCAACTTCTGGGTGGACGAGGACACCGGGCGCGCACTGTTCGGCGACTACGCCATTGTCCAGTCATCGGTGGTGCTCGCCGACGGCGTCGACGTGGACGAGGCGCAAACGGCACTGACCGAGGCACTGGCCGAGGACTTCCCGACGGTGCTGCTCCAGCAGCCTGGCGCCCTCGAGCAGTTCGCCAACCAGTTCATCGACCTGCTGTTGGGCGTGATCTCCGCGCTACTCGGCAGCGCGCTGGTGATCGCACTGCTCGGAGTCGCGAACACGCTGCTGCTGTCCGTCACCGAGCGCACCCGAGAGATCGGGCTGCTGCGCGCGGTCGGCCTCAAGCGCAGCTCGGTGTGGCGCATGATCACGGTCGAGTCGATGGTGATGGCGTTGTTCGGCACCATTCTCGGCATGATCCTGGGCGTGTCGCTCGGCACGGCCCTGGTGCTCGCCCTCGCGGACTTCGGCTTCGATGGCGCGACGATTCCGTGGATGTGGCTGGTGATCTACACGGTGCTTGCCGCCATCGCCGGCGTGCTGGCCGCCATCTGGCCGGCCTGGCGCGCGTCCCGGCTCAACATCCTGGAAGCGATCGCGACCGACGGGTAGCGCCCGCCCTCACCGCAGGCACGGCGCCGATGCGCACTCACCCGGGTGCGCATCGGCGCCGTGGCGCGTGCGCGTGCTTGGCAGAACTAGAGGACGACGCCGAGCAGCACCGGCTCGGGCACGAGGGTGACGCCGAAGGCGTCGCGCACCCCGTCCCGCACGGCGCGCGCGAGCGCGGCGACGTCGGCGGCCGTCGCGCCGCCACGGTTGGTCAGCGCGAGTGTGTGCTTGGTGGACAGTCCGGCGGGCGAGCCGGGCAGGGCGTAGCCTCGCGCAAACCCCGCCCTCTCGATCAGCCACGCGGCCGAGGTCTTGACCGTGCCGTCCGCCCCCTCGAAGCGAGGTGCGCCGGCGGGGAGGGCCGCAGCCGCATCGGCCGCGAGCACCGGGTTGGTGAAGAACGAGCCGGCGCTCCACGTATCCGGGTCCGTCGCGTCGAGCACCATGCCCTTCTCGCCGCGGATGCGCAACACGGCCTCCCTGACCTCCGCGATCGGGGCGCGCTCCCCCGGCGCGACGCCGAGCGACTCGGCGAGCTGCGCGTAAGCGATGGGCCCCGAGCGCGTGCCCTGGCGCATCTGGAAGGTCACGTCGAGCACCACATACCGGGGAGTCGGATGCCAGGTGCCGGCGTCCGGAGCCAGCCCCCGCATCGACCGCTTGAGCACCGAATCGCGATACCCGAATCCGCAGTCGATGCGCGCGAGCGAACGCACCCGCTCCTCGAGCCGGTCCCATACCCGCACCACTGCGATCACGTCGGCGACCTCGGCACCGTACGCGCCCACGTTCTGCACCGGCGTGGCGCCGGTCGAGCCGGGGATGCCGGACAACGACTCGATGCCCACCCAACCCTCCTCGACTGCGCGGCGCACGACGTCGTCCCATGGGGTGCCCGCCGTGACCGTGACGGACACGCCCCCGCACATGCCGTCGTCCTGGACGGACACCTCGGTGCGGCCGTCGCGCACGACGACTCCGGGGAACCCGTCGTCGCCCGCGAGCAGGTTCGAGCCGCCGCCCAGCACGAGCAGCGGCTCGCCGGCGACATCGGCGTCGCGTACCGCGTCGATGAGGTCGCGCTCCGAGCCGGTCTCGATGAGCCGATTCACCGCGCCCCCCACGCGCAGGGTGGTGAGGTCCGCGAGCGTCGTCATGCGCCCAGCGTATCCGCGCGCCGCGTGAGTCATTCCCCCCGCACGGGGACGTCCGGGGCGCCGCCAGCGGTGGTGCCCCCGGGCGCTATGGCGGGTTCCTCGCCATCCTTGTCGGCGTGCGCCAGGCGGCTGGAGCCGACGCGGCGCAGCGCGGCGCGCCGGCTTCCGAACAGGCCACCGTCCTTGCGCACCGCCCGGGCCAGGGCGAAGGACGCGGTGGACGCGACGGCGACCACGAGCAGCGCGTTGCTGAGGTCGACTGCCTCTCCCAGGTAGCCGATGAGCGGCGGCACCATCAGCCCGGCCACCGTCGAGAACGACGCGACGGCGGCCACGCGGGCGGCGGCGCGTCCAGGCTCGTCGGCGGCGGCGGAGAACCCAATCGGCACGCCGAGGGCCGCGCCAACGCCCCACAAGGCCGCGGCGACCGGCACAAGCCAGAACACGGGGGTGAACGCGAACAGCAGCAGGCCGAACACCACCGACACGGCGCTCGCACGCAGCGCCACGACGCGCCCCAGCCGCGCGATGACCGCCGCGCCGAACCAGCGCACCGTGACCATGGCGGCTACGAACACCCAGTAGATGAGGTCGCCGACGGCCTCGGGCATGTCGAAGTCAGCCACGACCGCGAGCGCCA
>JBKBNW010000021.1:0-17734 GCA_046295115.1 Demequina sp. | reverse complement strand
AATCTGTAATGGCTTCCAGGTGCTTACCGAGGTGCACCTGCTGCCGGGGTCGATGATCAAGAACGAGCACCTTCACTTTGTGTGCCGTGATCAGGTGCTGCGCGTCGAGAACTCTGAGACCGCCTGGACCCGCGACTTCGAGGCGGGGCAGGAGATCACGATCCCGCTTAAGAACCAGGACGGCCAGTACGTGGCCGATGAGCACACCCTCGATGAACTCGAGGGCGAGGGTCTGGTGACGTTCCGCTACGTGGGGCAAAACCCGAACGGCTCCCGCCGGGATATCGCAGGAATTACCAACGCCCGCGGCAACGTCGTGGGCCTGATGCCTCATCCCGAGCACGCGGTGGAGCCCGGGTTCGGACCCGACTCACGCCTGAACGGCCGCCGCGGTACGGACGGCCTCGCGTTCTTCACCTCTGCGATCCAGGATCTGGTCGCTACCGGGTAAGTCATGGACCGCCGCCAGAAGGTCATCGGCACCGTCGCCGACTCGCTCCCTCGTCCCGAGGGCGCCCCGGTGCTGATCGCGATCGACGGGCCCGACGCCTCCGGCAAGACCACGCTGCGCAAGGAACTCGGCGCGGAGCTTCGTTGCCGAGGCCGCGACGTGGTCGAGGTCAGCATGGACGACTTCCACCACCCGCGCGAACACCGCTACCGCCAAGGGCGCACGAGCCCGCGCGGCTTCTGGGAGGACTCGTTCGACCACGAGGCCTTCATCGACAAGGTGTTGAGTCCGCTTGCGCCGGGCGGGGACCGCGTGGTCACGCTGCGCCACCACGACCTGGCAACCGATGCGTTGTTGACCGCCACCCCCTCGTTCGGCGTGGGAGACGAGGTGACCCTGCTCGCCGACGGGCTGTTCATGCAGCACCCCGGGCTCGCTGACTGGTGGGACGCCGTGGTGTGGGTCGAGGCGCCGTTCTCAGTGAGGTTCGCGCGCATGGTGGACCGGGACGGCCTCGAAGACGATCCGGACGATCCGCTACAGCGCCGCTACTTCGACGGCCAACTGATCTACCGGCGCGAGGTGGCACCACGCGACAAGGCGCTCGTGGTGGTCGACAACACGGACCCAGCCCGGCCGCGCGTGCTATCCGGGCCGTCGTTCGGGACCGTTCCGGTCATCTGAACACCGCCGCCCGGGTGGACTGGGAGGCCCGCAAGAGCGATATCGCCGTCAGGCGGCGTGACCTGCTACCCGGTTCTGAAGAAAACGCACCCCGAGGGCTAGTGCAACGTTCTCAAAGTGTGGAATGATCGCCAAGACGACATGTCAGGCGTCACGGCTCGCACAGGTGGGAGCCGACGAGGCCCGGGCGGTCGCGTCCCCGACCAGCCTGAGGAACTTCATGTCGCCACGATCCCGACCCATGCCCGGACGAGTCGCCGCCGCGACTCTGCTTACTCTCATCGGGGGCGTCCTCGTCGCCTCGCCGTCTGCCGCCGCGGTGACGGGCGCGAGCTCGACGACTACCGAAACGGCCGTCGCGGGCACTACGGTCCCGCTTGCGGGACTGTCGGTGACGGCCAGCACGTCCGAGGAGCTCGTGTCGGTCATCGTCTCGACCGACGTTGGCACCGTGAGCGTGGCGGTCGGCGACAGCGGCGCCACTCTGGACTACGGCTACGCGCCGTCAGGTGCCGAGGTGGCGTTCTCGGGGACGACCACCGCGGTGAACGGGGCACTTGGAACAGTAGAACTGACGACCGCTGAGTCTGCCAAGGGCACGAACGCGGAGATCAGCATTGTCGCTCGCCCGGAGGGCGGCGTGGTGTACAGCCCGTCTACCCAGCACTTCTACGAGTACGTGCCCAGCGGAGCGATCACGTGGACCCAGGCACGCGCAGCAGCGAGGGACCGCGAGTATCTCGGCCAGGCGGGCTACCTCGCGACCGTCCCAAACGCCGAGATCAACAACCTCATCACGAGCAGGATCTCTGGAGCGCAGAACGTGTGGCTGGGCGGCATCGCAAGCTACAACATTGACGGCTATCCCCGCGTATGGCGGTGGGACGACGGGCCCCGGGCGGGAGACACCTTCACACGTTGCTGGAACCAAGAGGGACCTTGCTACTTCGTCGACAACGCCGGCCTGTACTCGAACTGGTCGGGCGGCGAGCCGAACAACGCGAACTGGAACGAGCCGCACCTCGTCACGAACTGGGGAAGTTTCTCGGGCCTGTGGAACGACCTTCCGGACTACAGTGACTCGATCGGCGGCTACGTCGTTGAGTACGGCGATCTCCGCCAGGGAGCAACCAGCTTCACGGGTCTCGCCTCCGCGGAGTCGACTGTCGCGCTCCAGGGCGTACCGAATGCAGTCGTCGACCTGACGGCAGCTGCTGGAGTTGGTGAGGCGACCGCCTCTTGGGCCGCTCCGGCCAATGTGGGCGGTTCGCCCGTCACGAACTATGGCGTGTCGGTGACCCCGGCGGGCGGGGACGTGACCGATTGTGTCGGTCTTGAGACGAGCTGCACGATCACTGGCTTGACGTCGGGTGCGACGTACACCGTCACCGTGATCGCGACCAATGCTTTGGGTGACTCGGCGACTCGGTCCACGACCGTGACGCCTGGCACCGTTCCTGGTGCTCCGGTGGGGCCGCTCGACCAGATCCTGGTGGGCGAGCCTTACAGCGACGAGGTGACCGCCACCGGCTTCCCGGCCCCGACGTTCTCGGTCACTGACGGCGCCCTGCCCGCTGGCCTGGTGCTCAATGCGGCGACGGGTGCGATCACGGGTACCGCGACCACGTCTGGTGCGTGGTCGGTGGAGATCACCGCGACCAACGTTCACGGCGCCGAGTCGACCACGTTCTCTGGAACGGTCGGCCAGGTCCCGGCGATCACGACCACGACGGTGGGTCCGTTCACGTGGGGCGTTCCGGTGGACATTAACTTGGCAGCCGACGGCTTCCCCACGCCTGACTGGGATGCCGGCGAGATCCCGTCGTGGCTCACGCTTGATGAGGACGGCCGCCTGTCTGGCACCCCGGACGCTGTTGGCGAGTACGACCTCACGGTCACAGCGACCAACATTCATGGTGCTGACACCGAGACCTTCACGCTGACCGTGAACGCCACCGTGTCCGACGCGCCGGCTATCGGTGACGTGACGCCGGGCAATGGCACCCTGACCGTGGAGGTCACGGCTCCGACCGCAGACGGTGGAACGCCGGTCACGGGCTATGAGTACACCCTCGATGGCGGTGACACGTGGCAGAGTGCCGTTGAGGAAGACGGCGTGATCGCGATCATCGATCTAGACAACGGCACCTCATACACCGTTCAGGTGCGTGCGATCAACGAGGCTGGCCCATCGGCCCCCTCGGCCTCAGCTACTGCGACGCCGATCACGACGCCCGATGCGCCGGTCCTGGTCTCGGTCGTGCCCGGCAATGGCGCGGTGACAATTGAGTTCGACGAGGGCGCTTTCGACGGCGGCTCGGAGATCACGCGGTTCGAGTACACGCTCGACGGTGGTGCGACGTGGACCGCGACCGATGCGGTCGCCGGCGAGGAGTTCGTCGTGGGCGGGCTCGACAACGGCACCGAGTACGAGGTCGCCGTGCGAGCAGTGAACGCCGCTGGCCCGTCGGCTGCCTCCGCAACGGACGCCGTGACTCCGTTCACAGTGGCCGATGCGCCCTCGGTCACGTCCGTGGTCGAGAGCGATGGCGCGCTGACGGCGCGGTTCGCCGCACCGGACTTCAACGGCGGCTCCGCGATCACCGGTTACGAGTACTCGATCGACGGCGGTGACACCTGGGTCGTCACCTCGGCGGTGCCCGGCGATGACCTTGTCATCGACGAGCTGACCAACGGCACGCGGTACGACGTCACGGTTCGCGCGCTGAACGCTGCCGGCGCGGGTGATTCGTCGGCTCCGCACAGTGCCACCCCGCGCATGACGGCCGATGCGCCCGCCATCACGAGTGTCACGCCCGGCAATGGCACCATCACCATCGCGTTCGACGCGCCAGCGTTCGACGGTGGCGCCGCGATTACCGGCTACCAGTACACACTCGACGGCGGTGCCACGTGGGAGACGGCGACCGAGGACGACGGTGTCATCGTGATCGATGGCCTAACCAATGGCCGCGAGTACACGGCTCAGATCCGTGCGCTCAACGCTGCTGGTGCGTCCGCACCGTCAGGCGAGCATTCGGCAACGCCGTTCACGTCCCCTGGGTCGCCGTCAGTCACGGCGGCAGAGCCCGGCAACGGCCGAGCGACGCTCGAGTTCGCGGCCCCGGCGTTTGATGGGGGTTCGCCCATCACCGGTTATGAGTACTCAGTCGATGGTGGCACGACGTGGACCTCGGCCCCTGCCGGGCCTGGTGAAGCCTTCACCGTCTACGGCCTCACCAATGGGACCCAGTACACGGTCGTCACGCGTGCAGTGAACGCGGATGGTCCGGGCGCTGTGTCCGAGCCAGTGCTCGTCACCCCCGTCCGCGGGCCCGTGACCATCCCCGGTCAGCCCGCGGTACCCGTGCTTGAGCCTGGCGCCGGCGCCGGCGTCGTCATCGTTGACGGTGCGGCTGTCGACTCGACGACGGATACGCGCAACGGTGGTTGGACCGTGACTGGTGGGGGCGTGAGTGTGAGCTTCGCAGCCTTCGATGCCAACGGCGGTTCAATCGTTGCCAGTGCGTCCACCGGGAGTTACCAGGTCTACCGCGATGGCTCAGTGCTCGTTGGTGGCTCCGGCTTCGCGCCGGGCTCCACCGTCGATGTGTGGCTCCTATCAGAGCCCTGGTTCCTCGGTGAGGTCACCGTGAACGATGACGGCACCTTCAGTGCCATGTTCGCGCTGCCCGAAGGACTGGACCTGGGGTCGGACACGCTCCAGGTCAACGGCCTGTCTGCTGATGGAGAGAGCGTCTCGATCAATACGGGCATCGATATCGTCGACCCGCCTGTCGTACCGATCCCCGTGGTGGACGAAGGGTTGTCTGACACCGGTGCGGACCTGCGCCCCGCCGGCGCAGCCGCACTGCTATTGGCGCTGGGCCTTGGCCTTGCGCTGATGGGCCGTCGACGCCAGCTCGTATCAGGTGCGGAGCGCGCCTCATAGCTGCGCTACCGTCAGCACCACGCCCGACGCCGGGACGCCCCTCGTGGGTGGCCCGGCGTCTCGCTTTTCCGGCCGTGTAGGCGACGGTCCGCACCGGGCGACGGGGCCGATCCGTCACCGCAGAGCCGCGAGCACCGACGCTTCTTCGGTGGGCGCGAGACCCGTGCGACGAGCGCGACCGACCCCTCCCTCGATCTCGTCATCCAGCGTCCGCTCGAGCGTCTCGCGTAGCGAGCGCAGGGTGCCCCCGGCCGCAAGGTGGGCCGAACCGTCGCGCTGAGCAAAGCCCGCACCGGCCTTTGGCAGCCATAGCCGGAGCGACCGCGGACCCGACCAGTACCGGACGTCGTGCTCGAGCAGTGCCTCGTCCGTGGCACGTACGAGGGTGCCCCCAAACCCTGCGACGTCGCGGTCGACGCTGAAGAAGTCGCTCATCGGGGTCGCCTCGCCGACCGCGTTGATGGTGCTGTGAGGCTCTCCCGCCCGGCCACCTCGATCCACTCGGCGAGTCCGGCTATGTGGACGTCAAAAAACTGGGAGCGCTTCCATAGGTGGTGGCAATCACGGCAATGTAGATACCAGCAATGATTTTGGCGTCGACGCGGGAAAGCTGGCTTATTGCGGCTACAGGTCGGCTGTCCTGGACGAGAAACTGGAAGCGCTCCCTCTTGCCGGCGGGAGACGATCGGTGCTACGTTCCAGACACCACTCAAAGCTAGCGATCCGCGCCCCTGGGCGTGAGAGCGCTCTCATACAACCTGGAGACAATGTGGTTTCCCATCACTACGCTCGGCGCGCGCCGGCGGCCCGTATCGCGGGCGTCACAGCACTTGCGCTGTTGCTATCCTCCGCCGCGATGCCAGGCATGGCCGCTCTTCCCGGCGGCGCTGTCCATGACTTCACCGACGGCGAGGACCACGGCTGGATCACTTACAACAATGCGGGCTCTGTCGCGCATTCGACGGCGAGCGGAGAGTTCTGCGCTGACGTGAGCGGGGCCGCGAACCCCTGGGACATCGCCGCGCAGCTGGGCGGCGTGACCTTCGAGCGGGACGTGACGTACCGGGTGTCCTTCGACGCCCACGCCTCTGCTCCTGTCAACGTGCCGCTCCAAGGAGGGCCGGACTGGCCCGCAACCTTCGGCGCGACGGTCGCCCTGGACGGCACCTCGACCGCGCAGCCGTTCGAGTTCACGTTCACTCCGGGCGACTGGCCGACGGTGACCGAGAACCCGGCATCGCCAGTTGCGGACGACTGGACCACCACGACCGGAAACATCGCGTTCCAATTGGGCGGCCAGGCCGCCCCTTACACGCTCTGCTTTGACAACTTCTCCATGGTCAACGCGGCGAGCGAGCAGCTCGAGGGCGGCGACTTCGACAATGGCGCACCTCCACAGTGGTACGCGAGTGATGGCCTTGCACCCACCTACGACGGCGGCGTCATGTGTGCTGCTATCGCGCCGGGTACCACCAACAGGTGGGACCAGAACTTCGGATTCAACGGCGTGGTCATGGAGCCCGGAACCACGTACACGCTGTCCTTTGAGGCGAGCTCTGACATTGGTCGCGCGATCCGTGTGGTGATTGGCGACAACGACCCGCCCTACGACGTGTTCATGGAACAGAGCATCACGCTCGGCGAAGACCTTGAGCGCTACACGTACCACTACACCGCTTCACGTCCGTTCGACGCGCAGCCGGGCGAAGAGGTTGGTACCGGTCAGGTCGCCTTCCAGGTCGGCGGATCACCAGAGGCGTGGACGTTCTGCCTTGACAACGTCTCGCTGTTGGCTGGCACCGTTCCCGCGAACTACGTTCCGGAGACCGGCCCGCGCGTACGCGTCAATCAGGTGGGCTACCTTCCTCAGGGACCCAAGCAGGCGACGATCGTCACCGATGAGACGGACCCCATCACCTGGGAACTGCTCAATACGGCCGATGCGACCGTGGCCTCAGGAACTACGGTTCCAGCGGGCATTGACCCCACAGCCGGCTTGAACGTCCACGTGGTGGACTTCAGCGACTTCACCACGAGCGGTACCTACACGGTGGTCGCTGATGGTGAAGAGAGCTACTCGTTCGTGATCGATGCGGACATCTACCAACAGTTGCGTTATGACGCTCTCAACTACTTCTACCTCGCACGTAGCGGTATCGACATCGATGGCTCGATCGCGGGCGACGTCAGGTACTCGAGGGACGCAGGACACGTCAACGACCCCGACCGGTCGCGCGTCCCCGGCAGCGCCAACCTCGGCGACTACGACACCCCGTGCCTGTCGCCAGCAACCGAAGGCCAGTACTGGATGTACGGCGATTGGGAATGCAACTACACGCTCGACGTCGTGGGCGGTTGGTACGACGCGGGTGACCACGGCAAGTACGTGGTCAACGGCGGCATCTCGGTGGCGCAGGTCATGGGCACCTATGAGCGCACGCTGTACAGCCCCACGGGTGCAGACGCCAACCTTGGCGACGGCACGCTGAACATCCCGCTCGCCGAGAGCACCAACGGTGTCCCCGATGCGCTGGACGAGGCGCGGTGGCAGCTCGAGTGGATGATGAGCATGCAGGTGCCTGCAGACGGGACCATGTACGCCGGCATGGTGCACCACAAGGTGCACGACGCCGACTGGACCGGTCTCCCGCTCATGCCTGCGAACGACCCTCAGGCGCGTTACCTGCACCGTCCGTCCACCGCAGCGACCCTGAACTTCGCTGCCGTGGCGGCACAGGGCGCACGCCTTTGGGCTGAGTATGACCAGGCATTTGCGGACGAACTGCTCGCCGCAGGTCAGGTCGCGTGGGAGGCAGCTCTCGAGACGCCGGATCTGTTTGCTCCAGCGCCTAACGCTGACCCGAGCCCGGGCGGTGGCCCTTACGACGACGACAGCGTGGGCGACGAGTTCTACTGGGCAGCTGCAGAGCTGTACCTCACCACCGGTGACCAGGAGTACGAGGACTACGTGCTCGCGAGTGAGTACCACTCGGAGAACATCTTCGAACCGACCGGCTTCTTCTGGGGCGATGTGGCGGCGCTGGGCCGTATGAACCTCGCCACGGTCGAGTCGGAGATTCCGGGCCGTGCGCAGATCCGCCAGTCCGTTGTTGACGCCGCCGAGGTAGTGCTCGCGGCCCAGCAGCGCCAGCCATTCGGCACCGCCTACCCCGGCGATGAAGATGGCCAGTACGACTGGGGCTCCAACAGCGCCATCCTGAACAACCAGGTGGTACTGGGAACGGCGTTCGATCTCACGAGCGATCAGCGCTTTGCTGACGCGGTGCTGGGGTCGATGGACTACTTGTTGGGACGCAACGCGCTCAACCAGTCGTACATCACGGACTACGGTCACGTGTTCTCCAAGAACCAGCACAGTCGTTGGTTCGCCAACCAGCTCGAGCCGTCGCTACCGAACCCGCCGTCTGGATCGGTCTCGGGTGGACCGAACTCGATGACGGACACGTGGGACCCGGTCATCCAGGGTCTCTATAGCCCGGACTACATGTGTGCACCGCAGCTGTGCTACATCGATGACATCCAGTCCTGGGCCACCAACGAGATCACGGTGAACTGGAACTCCGCAATGTCTTGGGTGGCGTCGTTTGTCGCCGACCAGGCAGCGGGGGATGAGTCCGGAGCGGGACAGATCGTCAACGTCGTCACGGCGCCGCAGGACGTGTCTGTCGTCGAAGGCACCGTGGCAGAGTTCTCGGTGTCCGTGACCGGAAGCCCGGCTGCCGAGTTCCAGTGGCAGCAGCTCGTGGACGGCGTGTGGACCGACATCGACGGTGCCACGGACGCGGTCCTCGCGATTGCGGCCGAGCTGGGTGACGACGGCACTCAGTACCGCGTCTACGCCTCCAACGAGTTCGGTGGGGTGTACACCGATGCGGTCACCCTGACGGTGACGGCGGTTGCGAACGGCACCGACCCCACCCCGCCTGGCGGCGAGACCCCCCCTGGTAGCGAAACTCCGCCGGGTGGGGACACCCCGCCTGCTGGGGAGGGCCCGAGTGGCACGGATGACCCCGTGACTCCGGGTGACGGTCCCGACGGGGACTTGGCATTGACCGGCCCGCAGGTCACCCTGCTGGTAGTGGCCGCCTTGGCTCTCCTTGCCGCCGGCGGGATCGCCGTGGGCGTGGCTCGCAGCCGGCGCAGTGCGATGGGTATCTGACGCCACGATCAGGACCCGTAGCGATGGCGCCTGGCCCCTGTGATTCACACGAGTCGCAGGGGCCAGGAACGCCCTCCACATCCCGGGGCTGCCGTGGCCGGTGACACTAGGCTTGCGCACATGCCAGAGCTCTCGTCGGTCACCTCGCCTGGAGACCCACAACACGTTGTGCCCGTAGCAAAGAGGGGCGTGCGGAGGGGCCCCACCCTCGACGAGGTGGCGGCGCGCGCAGGGGTGTCTCGCTCTGCGGCCTCACGCGCCATCAACGACGCTGGGCACGTGAGTCGGGCCAAACGAGACGCCGTGCTTAAAGCGGCGAAGGACCTGGGTTACGCGCCCAATGCCACCGCGCGCGCACTTGCCACCCGCAAAGTGGGGTCGGTGGTGCTGGTCGTGGGCAACGAGGACCCGACGTCCTTTGGGGCACCATTCTTCTCCCAGATCATCGTCGGAATTGCCTCTGCGCTCGCGAAGGCTGAGCTCGACCTCACGCTCCTCATGGCGTCATCAGATGCCGGTTCCCGCCTGGAGCGCCTGCTGAGATCGGGGCGCGCGGACGGGGTCATGCTGATGGCGACGCACGGTGAAGACCCGCTCCTGCGCGTCACCGCTGCGACCGACATCCCGGTGGTGTTCTGCGGACGGCCGCTGACCCAAGAGCCACGCTGGTATGTCGACGCCGACAATCGCGGCGGGGCGCGGGGTGCCACCGAGCACCTGTTGAGGTCGGGGCGCAGGCGCATTGCCACCATCACCGGTCCCATGGACCTCGAGACATCCGTGGCCCGGTATCGCGGCTTCGCCGATGCAATGGCGAACGAAGGGCTCGGGTCGGGGTGGGCCGAAGAGGCGGACTTCACGCCCGACGGTGGTGCGGAGGCAATGACGCGGCTGCTCGACGCACACCCTGAACTGGACGCCGTCTTTGCGGGCTCCGACAATATGGCGGCTGGGGCGATGCGGGTGCTGCACGCCCGTGGGCGGACCGTTCCCGGGGACGTAGCAGTGGTCGGTTTCGATGACCTCGGGACGGCCGCTCAGACCGAACCGGCGCTGACGACGGTGAGCCAGCCATTGGACGCACTCGGCCATGAAACGGCGTCGATGCTGGTTCGGCTCATCGCAGGCGAGAGCCCGAGCCCCATCATCTTGCCTACGCGACTGGTCGTACGGGCATCGGCCCCCGGTCCCGCGGCTGAGGGCCCGTGACTGAGGGCATCGAGCTCAGGCCCTTCGCTCCCGCTGATGTGCCAGCGCTCACGCAACTGGTGCATAGGGCGTATGCCGAACTCGGCGCGCAGGGACTGAACTTCACCGCCGTCGACCAAACCGAGGCGACCACCTTGTACCGCGCGACAGCCGGGGCGTCGTGGGTGATGGTCCACGGGGGGCGGCTCGTGGCCACCGTGAGCGTTGCCGTGCCGGCCTCGGAGATGCTCCGCGGGATGACCGATGAGGCGTCCGTCGCTGGTCGCGCGTGGCTGAACCAGCTCGCGGTCGATCCCGACTACCGCGGGCAGGGGCTTGCACGAAGGCTTCGCGACGCGGCATACGAGTGGTGCGTGAGCCATGGCGCGACGTCTATTGGGATCGATACCGCTGAGCCGGCGAGGCACCTCGTTGCGCTGTACTCCGCGTGGGGATTCGAGCCCGTCGATCACGTGCAGTGGGCGGGCAAGACGTACCGCAGCGTGGTGATGACGCGCTCGCTCGATCCTGCCACCACGGCCGATGCGCTGGCTGACTTCTGGCACGGGTGCCGGGCTCAACTGCCCCACCTTCCGCGTGACGTCCCGGCGGCGTGGGCCTTCGGGGCCACCCCGGCGCACGCCGATGGCCTGCTCGCGCTCGTGCTCGACGGCATCAAGACCGGCACCGCGACCTCGCTGTGGGACATCGAGGGCGGCGGTGAGCCGATACCCTATGAGGGCGAGCTCAGCATCATCCTCGACGGTGCGGGCGAGCCGCGTGCGCTGATCGAGACTACCGACATCCGCATCGTGCCGTTCAACGAAGTGGACGCCGAGCATGCAAGCGCCGAGGGCGAAGGGGACCGCACCCTCGCGCACTGGCGCGCGGTGCACGAGAGGTACTGGCGCGAGCACTCGGAGAACCCGCGCGGCTTTGAGCCGGACATGCCGGTGGTGTGCGAGCGGTTTAGGCTGCTGTACTCGCGCCGCAGCAACTCGATCGGGTCCTAGAGCGGCCGGCGTGGTCAGCGCGGCGTCGGCACAAGGGTGACGTCGCGCAGCACCCCGTCGTCGACCACGGCCGTCATCACGGTTCCCACGGGCTGTCGGCGACGGTCGGTGGGCGAGCCGGGGTTGAGCAGACGCAGCCCGCCGGGTGTCGTCGAATCCCACGGAATGTGAGAGTGGCCAAACACGAGCACGTCGGCCGGCTCAGCGCTGGTGGGACCGAACCGCGCATCGCAGCGTCGCTCGCGCCGCGCGGCATCACCGGTTTCGTGGATCATGGCGAACCGCACGCCCTCTATCTCCACGCGCGCGACCTCGCCCAGCCGCTGCCACAGCGCGGGTCCATCGTTGTTGCCCGCGACGCCCACGAGGCGGGATGCTCGGCTGTCGATCTCGTCGAGCAGCGCCTCATCGACCCAGTCGCCCGCGTGCAGCACGATGTCCGCCTGCTCAATGAGCTCCCACACCTGCGGCTGGAGGGCGCGGGCCTTCTTTGGAACGTGGGTGTCGCTTAGGAGCAAGAGTCGCGTCGTCACACCCCCGAGGGTCGCATGGCCGCGACTCACATGGGGTTATCGCGCTCAGTGCCGCTCAAACCCCCGCAATCCGCTGTGTGGCCCAGAGCTCTGAGGCCCGGTGTGGTGCGGTGCGAGGCGGTCGCGCAGCTCCTTGAGCGCAACGAACGTGCGGTGGTTGAAGTCAGCGCCCAGCTGGTTGGGGATGGTGACCAGCAGGGTGTCGGAGCTCATCACGGCCTCGTCCTCGAGCAGTTCGCGCTCCAGCTTGTCCATGTCGCCCACGTAGGTCTTGCCGAACGTCGCAATGAAGTTGTCGATCGAACCGACCTGATCGCGGTTGGCGCCCATGCGGTCCCGCTCGAGCGTGGGGCTGAAGTACATGGCCGTCTCGTCGTCGACGATGGGCTGGATCGAGCGCGACACGGACACCCGCGGTGTGCCCTCGTGCCCGGCATCGGCCCACGCGGAGCGGAACGCCTCGATCTGGCGAGATTGGATGACTCCTAGCGGCTCGCCAGTGCCGCCCTCGACCAGTGTCGAGGACATCAGGTTCATGCCCAGCTCGCCGACCTTGCGAGCCGACTCCTCGCCGCCCGCGCCGTACCAAATGCGCTCGGTGAGGCCGGGGGACTGGGGGGTGATGGGGAGCTTGGTGCCGGGCCGCACATGCGCGTTCGCGCCGGGTTCGGCGATGCCTGTCCCGGAGATCGCGTCACGGAACTTCGCGATGCGCTCGGCGGCGTCCTGGACCGGAAGCTTGCCCACCGGGAGGGGGTAGCCAAAGCTGCCGGGACCATCGGCGGCGGGCTCGGGTGAGCCACGCGAGACCCCCAGCTGCAGGCGCCCTCCCGAGATCAGGTCCGCGGTGCCGGCGGCCTCCGCCATGTACAGCGGGTTCTCGTACCTCATGTTGATCACCCCGGTGCCGAGCTCGACGCGCGAGGTGCGCGCGCCCATCGCGGCCAGCAGCGGGAACGGCGACGAGGTGTTCTGCTCGTAGTGGTGGATGCGGATCCACGCGCCGTCCATCTGAGCGTCTTCCGCGGCCTCGGCCAGCCGGATGGTGTCGTGCATGAGCTCGGCGGCGGTGCGCACGCGCGAGCCGGGAGCGCCGGACCACCACCCAAAGCTCAGGAACCCGATGTTGAGCATGCCGTCCTCCGTGGTTGAAGCCTCAAGTATCCATCCAGACGAACGCTCCACGCGCATCGGCCATTCCGTGCGGCCGATGCGGGGGTTAAGTAGCCTCGACGTCGCCCTCGTAGTCCGCGTCGAGTCCCGCGAGCGCCTCCTTGAGCGCATAGCGTCGGTGCCACCGGCTCTTCCATGCTGACACACGTGACTGTCGCCCGAAAGGCCGCCCCCGCATCGGCCGGCGAGGTCATGCACCAGGATGGACGCATGACTGAGGTCGATCCCCGCACCGCCCGCCGCGCCCATGAGGCGCTCGACGAGTTCCAGCTGGCCGAGCGCAACCCGAACTTCCGCGTGGACCTGGAGCGCATTCGCTTCTCGCCGTACTTCGCGCGGCTGTCCGCCGTCACGCAGGTGATTTCGCAGTCAGGGGCGGGGCTGGCCGTCCACAACCGGCTCACTCACTCGGTGAAGGTCGCCGCAGTCGCGCGCGCCATCGCGATGCACCTGCACCGCGACACCGGTCCGGTCGGCCAGCTGGTCGAGGAGCTGGGAGGCTGCGACCCGGTGGTGGTGCAGGCCGCGGCCAGTGCTCACGACGTGGGCCACCCGCCCTTTGGCCACCTGGGCGAGCGCGCCCTGGACCGCCTCGCGCGCGACCGGTTCCGACTCCAAGAGGGCTTCGAGGGCAACGCGCAGACCTACCGGATCCTCACCCGGCTCGACGAGCACGATGTAGCCGGGGTGGGGCTCAACCTCACCAGCGCCGTGCGCGCCGCGGTGCTCAAGTACCCGTGGCTGCGCGGCCAGGGTGGCGCCCGGCGAGGGGCCCCGAGCCTCAAGTTCTCGATGTACGTCATCGATGCGGCCGATGCGGGGGCGGCCCGAGCGGCCTACCCCACGATCGCGGACGGCCAGCAGACGCTCGAGTGCTCCGTGATGGACATCGCCGACGACATCGCGTACTCGTTGCACGACCTCGACGACTTCTACCGTGCGGGGCTGCTTAACCAGGGCACCATCGCGGGGGAGTTTCGCGAGTGGCGCCGGGGTCTCGCCCAGTTGCGCGAGCTGGACACGATGACTCTGCATGCGCGCAGCCGCGTCCCGGGCTACTCGCTCGAGATCCTGTGGCGTCGCCTGGCTGACCGTGATCCGTGGATCGCCGACGCGGACGCATTCGACCAGGCCGTCGCGAAAGTCACCGAAGAGGTGGTCGAGGGGTTGCTCACCGTGCCTTTCGACGGATCGCTGAGCGCGGACCGCGCACTGGCGAGGTTCACCGGCGGCTGGATTCGCCACCTGCAGTCCTCGGTCGAGGTGCACCGCGAGCCGTCGCAGCGCTCCGGACACGTGATGCTCAACCGGACGGCCTGGCACGAGGTAGCGGTGCTGAAGTATCTGCACGAACGCTTCATCCTGAACCGCCCCGACCTGGCCGTCTACCAGCGGGGACAGGCGAGCCTCCTGGAGCGGCTGGTCGACGGTTTCACCGCCTGGCTCGACGACGCCCACGACGTGCGCCGCGCCCCCCGCCGCATGCTCGAACTCGTCGACCTTGCCACCCAGGACTACCTCGCGGTGGCGCGCGACGATCCGCGGGCGCTCCCCGACATCGGCGAGAACGAGCTGCGCCGCCGGGCGGCGGGCCGCGGGATCATCGACTACGTCGCCGGTCTCACGGACGCGCAGGCGGCGCACCTGGACGCGCTGCTCGCCGGGCACACGGAGCGGCTCTGGGACGCGGGCCAGGGTCTCTAGGAACCGGGCCACCGTTGCCTAGAATCCCCTCATGATCACAGTCCGCAGCGTGGCCCCAGACGACAGCGACGCGCACCGGCTGTGGAAGGCGCAGGAGCGCGACCTCGCCGAGCGCTACGACGAGCCCGATCTCACGCTCGAGACCGAGTTCCCCACCCTCGTGGGTTCGTGGGTGGGATACGCGGAGGACGGCACGGCGGTCGCGACGATCGTGGCCCGCTGGTCGCCCTACCGGGAGACGACCCCCGGCGACGTGGAACTCAAACGCCTGTGGGTGGAGCCGGGCTACCGCGGCAATGGCCACGCCCGCGTGATGCTCGGAGTCGCGGAGGCGGCCGCGCGCAAGGCCGGAGCAACGCGGCTCATCCTGGAGACCGGAACCGGTCAGCCCGAGGCGATGGCGCTGTACGACTCGACCGGCTGGTCGCTCATGGCGTCGTACGGCGAGTACAGCGACGAGCCCGATTCCCGCTGCTACGCCAAGCCGCTTCCCACTCGCGTACTCGTGATCAACGGCACCATGGGGGCGGGCAAGACCACGGTCGCGGCAGCCGTGCTTGACCTGCTGGCGGAGCGGGGCGCGCGGTGCGCCTTCATCGATGCCGATGCGCTGTGCCAGGCGGAGCCGCGCAGTGACGAGGACCCCTTCAACCAGGCCCTGCTGTTCGACGCTCTCGTGGCGATCGCGCCCCATTACAGGGCCCGGGGCTACGGCCTGATGGTGATCCCGCGCGTGGTCGAGGATGCTGCCGATCGCGAGCGCTACGAGCGAGCATTTACCAGCGCCGATGCCGGGGCGGCTGAGGTCACCATCGTCAGGGTGGATGCGACGGAGGAGGTGCGCTTGCATCGGCTCGGCGTGCGCGAGCCCGAGGGCTACTGGCGCGACTGGGCGGCCGCGCGCACCGTCGAGCTGAACGCGGTGCTCGAGGACGTCGATCTCGACGACGCCGTGGTGGACAACTCAGGCGACCGCGACCGGCTAGACGTGGCGGCCGAGGTCATCGACCGCATCGGCTGGTAGTACTCAGTCTGCGAGAGCGAACTTCAGCGCCGCCTCGACATGCAGGGCCATCGAGTAGTAGATGAGGTCGTGGAGCTCGCCGAGCGCGGGCTCCTCGGGCACCACCGTCGTGATGCCGCGCGCGGCCATGTGATCGCGGTAGAACGGGTTGCGCACCGTGTAGCCGGTGCCCAGCAGCGCGACGGTGCCGAGGCCTGCGGCCGATGCGAGGGCAGGGGCCCTCGCGCCTATCGCCCGCGGCTACGGCTGTGTCGTGGTGTGGCCGCGCCGTCGGCGGTCGTCCCAGAGGGCCATCAACGCCCCCACGATCGCGAGGACGATGACACGCGCGGTGTTCCACATCGGCTGGGACTCGACGACGAGTGACGCCACGAGCTGGTACACGATCGCGATGGCAGCGAAGATCAGCGCCCGCAACGCGATCCGTGCGAAGAGCGGCATCCGCTTGTTCATGGGGGTGACTCCTCGTACCTGGCTGCCGGGCATGGCTCAGGCTACTGGCAGGGCTGGGCAATGACGGTGACCAGCCCGGAACGTTACAGCGCGCTGTAACGTTGACGAGGGTAGGCAACCCACGGGAGTGATCATGCGCATCGGCGAACTGGCCCAGCGGGCGGGCGTGACCGCCAAGACGGTCCGCTACTACGAGTCCGTGGGACTGCTGCCCGACCCCGGCCGGACGGGCTCCGGCTACCGGGACTACGACGACGAGGCGATCGAGCGCCTGCGGTTTGTGCGGGACGCGCAGGCGGCTGGACTGACCCTCAAGGAGTCGCGCGCGATCCTCGACATGAAGGCCGAGGGCCACGGCACCTGCCAGCACACCCGCGCGCTGCTGGACCGCCACCTCGAGGACATCGACGCACAGATCGCCTCCCTCCAGGCGGCCCGCGCAGAACTCGTGGCGCTCTCGCAGCGAGCCGACGTGTTGGACCCGGCCGCGTGCACCGACCCGAACCGCTGCCAGGTCGTGGGCGCGCACTGACCCCGCCCGCGCATCGGCCGTCTGGGCGGGACAAGGGTCCCGACGGCGGCCCCTGCGCGGGGCCCTAGTCTGAGAGCGGATGGCGGCGGTGCGCACCCTGCGCCGCACGGCCGCCCATCCACCCCCATCGAGAAGGAGGGCTTGCCCGAGCATGCTCATCACAGTCCCCAAGGAGCCCCGCGCGGGCGAACGCCTGGTCGCCGCGACCCCCCGCACCGTCTCGGCGTTGGTGCGGCTCGGTTACGACGTTGCCGTCCAGGCCGGCGCCGGCATGACCGCGAACCTTCCCGACGAGGCCTATGTGGCATCGGGCGCGCGCATCTGCGATCGGGCCGATGCGTGGGCGGGCGACATTGTCATTGCGGTCAATGCCCCGGGCGAGGATGAGCTCGCGCTCATGAACAGTGGCGCGATTCTCGCGGCTTCCCTGGCACCTCACTCGCAGGCTGACCGGCTGGGCGTCTATGCAGCGCACGGGATCACCGCGCTCGCGCTCGACGCCGTGCCGCGCATCTCCCGCGCGCAGGCCCTCGACGTGTTGTCGAGCATGTCCAACGTCTCCGGCTACCGCGCCGTGATCGAGGCGGCCGAGGCCTACGGCGGCATGTTCGCCGGCCAGGTCACCGCCGCCGGCAAGACCCCGCCCGCGACCGTGTTCGTGATCGGCGGCGGAGTCGCCGGCCTTGCCGCGATCGGCGCGGCCGTGTCGCTCGGTGCTCAGGTGCGGGCCTTCGACGTGCGGCCCGAGGCGGGCGAGGAGATCGAGTCCATGGGCGCGACCTTCGTGTCGCTGCCCGCCGCGCAGCAGGAGGTGTCGACCGACGGCTACGCGAGCGCGCTCACCGAA